>JAHJCI010000173.1 GCA_018813085.1 Candidatus Omnitrophota bacterium
AATACGGGACCGTTTCTTCTCCAGAAACTCTTCCATTCTCCATATGAATTAAATTCTCTTGCTGCCTTTAAGAAATCCTTTACCTTAATCTTAGCCAAGGCCATCTGGACAATATCACCATAAGCAGTGTAGGTCATATACATATTCTCACCGACTATTATCACCCTTGGATCCTCTATTCCTCCCACTTCCCTGATGACGCCGTAATTCTTCAGGTGTTCTTTCTTTCTTGTCTCTAAATCTTTTGACTGCTCATAATCCTCTTCAGGACCAAATATGGGATAGGGGAGTCTTCCTTCTTCCTGAATACCATCCCTGGACCACCACAAGCCAATTCTTGATATCCCATCATAGCCTAAGGCACGATAGAGGACATAGGTTACTCCATTTATCCTTATTGCTGCCGCATTATAGACAAGTCTCTCCCATTTAATTGACTCTCCATCTACAAAAATAGCAGCATCTGGCCTTGCCCTAAACAGTGGCTTTGGGCCAATTCTTTCTAATCTTCCACAGGAAGGATATCTTGTAGGGTTAATAAGGTCCGTGAATATACTGGTAAGTTGAGTGGAAACTCGTTCAGGAGAATAAGCATAGGCAAAGCCTCTTGAATGAGCAAGCATCTTCTCTCTTGCTTTATGGTCAGTAAGTACTAGCTTAATATGTTCTTTTAAGTCCTTATCACTTCCATACTTTAATATCTCGCCTTTATCAAAGGGATTAAAGAAGTTATTGTCTCTGGCAAGAATTGGCGTTCCCCAGCCAATAATCTGATAAGCAGTTGAAGAAAGGATTGCTCCTTCTGCAATAACCCCTTCTCCTTTATCCAGTATAACTATATCCGATGCTCCTACGTACTCCGCCCTTTTCTGCCAGGAGTCTGCCCCATCAATTCTGATTTCATCGTATCCTTTATCATAGCCAAGATCTTTTAATTTATTTTGAAGATTGATTTTTTCTTGTTCGTTATAAACCAGTGCGATTAAATAAATTGCTTGGTCTTGGTCCCTTAATTCATGAAGTGCTCTAAAGGGAGTTATAAAGTCGTATTCACCAAAGAGAAGAATTATCTTTTTGTCTTTTGGTAAATTTAGATTCTCCCTAGCTTTATCTTTATCAGTTTCAAGAACTGGGTATGCAGGAAAATCTGTTAGGTGTATTTTAGCCTTTGGATAATATCTAACCATAAACTCATTCTGCTGGGGTAAGAAATTTGCTATTGCATCCCAGTCAAACTTCCAGAAAATACTATCATCGGGTTTTGGTCCATTGTCATGATTAAGGAGAACTGTCTTTGCCTTTGCTTTAATCCTCGGGAAAATCTTAAGCAACTCTTCCATAGGAAGCTGACCCAGGTCTTCGGCTAAGAATATGTTATATCCTTCCTCTTCAATTGCTTTTAAAAGAAGCTTGGCATCAAAAGATTTAAGTCCGTTTACCATTTTGCCTTCTGTTGTATAGCATCTTGAAACAAAATCCTCATCTTCCACATTAAGGGGCCTACCATGAGGAGATTCCTTATAATGAGTAAATATTCTCACTTCATATCCTTGGGAATTCAACCATTCAACTATTGGGGTGGTATGACGGGATACGCCTCCATCTGTATTCCAGGAACCCATAAAGGCTATCTTCGCCCTCTGCGGTTGCATATTCTCTTTCTTCTCCTCTTTAACAAAGAGGCCCTTTGCTAATGTCGGTTGAGAGATTGGCTCACTCAGCAACTTAAGCCGGTTGGATATTCCCGCATCGCTACTCAGCGGCTGAGGTTTATCGTCTGGTTGATTAGATTGTCTCTTATTATAATCGCGAATCATCCTATATAGATTGACCAGAAAGTCATCTTGGGCAAAGATTTGAATATCGGAAGAAGTCAAGTCAATCAAGACGCACGGTTTACCTCTGCCGGTTCCTTCATCTACACCTAAATAATACCTTACTTTTATATTGGTTAGCGAACCTTCCCGCCTTATCTCACCTGTAGGTTCAATGCCTGATTCGGTAACTCTGAAAACCTGGCCAAAGGGGTTGAGTGTAGAAATTGTGAATCTTATGCCTGATTTTTCGCTCAAAACCTCTAATCTCTTTAAGATATCTTGCTGATAGTCAAGGTATCGGTTAAATCCTCCGGTGGTTAAACTAACGGCTAAATCAACATCTTCGGGTTCTATTCTGAAATCCCCTCTAGCCAAGCTTCCGGTAAGATAATAACGATAAACTATTCTTTCTCGTTTTAACTCCTCAGGAATCTCTATCGCCTGTTGAAAATAAGGTGTTATTCTATTTAAAAACTCTTCTCTTTCTTCATCAAGAGAGTTCTTCCCGAATATTACTCCTCTTTCAGAATAACCTAAAGGATCGATTCTATTGGGGTGGATTGACAGCGAATTATTATATAAAAACAGGATTTCACCGGACTTCTCCCAGCTTGTTGTTGTCGGATTATATCTGTATAAACCGTCCTTAAACTTCCATGTTTTATGGTCAAAGGCAAAAATAGTGTAAATCCGGCTAAATCCGCGTTTAGCAAGAATATCTGCTACATCCTTAAGGCAAACATTAAAATAACCTCCTAATAACAATACCGCACTGGAGCAATCCGCAATCCCGGCGATTTTGAACGCATAGTTATAGGCAGCTTCTACTTGATATCTTGTCTCTCTGTTTGCCCAACCCGGCCTTTTAAATAACTTGCCGTCCTGTTTATAACCTGCTGCAAAAGCCATACTAAGGGCAATGCGGCTTTTCTCTGTAGAATCAATAATATATTCAATCTTTTCCCATATTGTTAAGAATTTCTCTCTGCTGATTAAAGACCTGTCTATATCGCCATAGACTTGATTCGGATGAACCACTACTACATAGCCGACAGAAAATACAGAATCAGGACCTTGGTTAATATGCGGGGTGCCCGGCCCAAAGCCCTTTTCGAACCCTGGCATGCCTTCGGCATACCTGCCGGGGAAACAGAGCTTATCGAACAACCTTCCCTGAATCCCCCTGGCTTTTAATTCTCTTAACACTTCTGCGGGGCATTCGCCTTTAAGCTTGCCATTTACTAAATTGACTGTCTCTCCTGCAATATCAACTTTTCTAAACCCTAAGTTTTTAAATTTATCGGCTATTCTGTCCCAGGCCCTGTCTTTTATTTCTTCGGAATAGGTAACTTTTGCACTAACGCCTCCTATAGCAGGAAAGACCGAGCTTATATTCCCGCTTGCATCCGTAGTCCAGGTAGAAATCAAAATAACCAAAGAGCCGGGATTCAGCCTCTCAACCCACCTCTGGGTAATCTTCCTTTGGGCTTTATCTACAAAGATTAATATCGGAAGTTCGGCTTTTTTGATTGTATGCTCTAATGCTGCTATATAACTGTCAAACCTATCGCCATAATCTATGCCATAGGCTAAACGTTCTATCCTGCTTACGCTGGGATGAACTATAAGCAAAGCCCTGCCTTTGCTCCTATTCAACTTTTCCCTGATTAATGATGAATAACTTTCCATATTGCCATAAGCTATAACCACAGATTGCCTTATCTTGCTCTTTTTATTTCTTTTATCTTTAAACAAAGCGAGCTCTTCCTCAGAAGAGCCGTCCAGATAATCTCTTTTTATCAACACGCCATGCTTGTTGGCAGTAAATGTATTAATGCTGTTTACCAGGCCCTGGCTATCCCTTACGAAGGCAGCTTCTTTAATGATATTAGCCTTGCCTTCTAAGGCAGCGCGCGCATCAGAAACCAGCTCTTCGGCTCCAAAGATAACTGCCTGCATATCTTCCAGCGCTCCTAACCTGTTAATTAATTTTTTAACGGTTGCCTGCACATCCTCTCCCAGATGAGCAGCAAGTAAGATTATCTTTCCTTCCTTTACTCCTCTTATTACCAGGCCCGTACAGGTTGTAAAATCAGTTGAAGCCAGGACATCGTTTTCCTTGGCAGAAACAATCACGGTTAATCCTGCCGGCACATTGCAAATCAATTTACCCTTCATATTCCAGAGGCAAGTGAAGGCATCTAGGGCATTAACGCTGAGTTCCTCTAAACAACCGCCTCTTAAAAAATTAAACCTCAAGAGGTTCTTTTCATTTTTAACTGCCCTCCTCCTTTGATATTGCAGGTTTTCTTTTGAATGGGCCAAAACCTCTTCGTAATCCCGCATCAGCCCTCTTAAGGCTTCTCTGATATTTTCATATTCTGCCCTGTTATTAATTATATTCCATGTGCGGATTAAAATTTCGTGATGACATACCGCTTCCCTTGCTACTTCTTGCGAATCATCGCTCAAGAAACCCTTTTGCTCATAAGAAGATTTGATGAATTGTAATATTGCAAAATCCTGTATTAAGAGGTCTGTCCAGGAATTGGAATCATTATTAACAAACTCGAGTATATTATTGCCTGTAAATTCCTTATAGCGTTTACTTTGTCCATGTTTTATCCTCACTGCTTCTTTTATGATCTCCTCTTCATCCATTTCCCCGACTTTCCTGAACTCTTCCCTGGCAATATCAGCTAAAATCCCTTTAAATTTGTACAGGGCTTTTCTGGTGTAGCTATTTTTATCACCGGGGGTGAGAAATTGGGTGTTTATCGGCATGGTTAAGCTAAATACGCTTACGCTCTTTGGATTGTTCCTTTTTACTGCCGATATTATAAAACCATCGGCATTTTGAGAGAATTTCCTTGTATCAACATCAACATTAATATCAATAAATCCGCCTGCCTTGATTAAATAGTCTTTTGCAAGGTCAAGCCGGTCTCCTAAACCATAATTGCGCAGGTTCAGCCATATGCCGGATGCCTTCTCCATCTCGTATTGATTGGTCGAACAAACGATAATAATCTTTCCTTTTGGCTTAAGAAGCCTATTTATAGTGCGCAACAATTCCAAGGGTTGCCTCATATAGGGAATGCCGAATGAAATTATAACTGCATCAAATCTTTCTTCTGCCGTTATATTGGGATTTGTATTGATATTTTGGATTTCGTAAGTATCCAAAACCTTATTCTGCTCCAACGCTTCTTTTACCAAACCTATGCCGTGGACACGCCTGCCTTCCTTCTTTTCTATAAGAGATTCCTTGCCGCACATAATATCTAAAATAAGCCCTTTCCCCGGCAGCAAAGGCTCAACTTCTTTGCGGAAGTTTTCTCTGGTGCTGCTTGAAAAATATCCTGACGACCCCTTTCCTCTTTCGTCTATCCTATTATTCCAAATTTGCTCATCTGGTATGTTGTTTAAGGTCCTGAAGGCGTCTTGTCCGTAAATACTCTCGCTGCTTCCAGATCTGCCGGAAGAATCTGCAGCGAGTTCATCCTGTTGTTCAATGTCAGACAATAACTCTGTAGCAACGCCTTTAACGCTCTGTAAGCATGCCTTGAATCTATCTTCTAAACCAGCCGAATTAGGATTGTAGGAAAGTTCATTGCATAATTTTAGATAAGTTTTATAGGTATTAAGCAAGACTCTAACAATATGGGGCTTTATGTATCCCTTCTCTTGCATTAGTTTTAAAGTAGCAATCCCGCCCTGGCCAGCAAAGATATTGAATTTTACCTGGAGATAAGCGGTAACCATCGATAAAATATTATGCAGATTTAAACATTCTCTTTGTAAATCTGGAATTTTCGAAGAGGCTCTAATATTCGGGTCGATAAGAATTATATCTTTCAGCCTCTTAAGAAACGCTTTATCATAAAGCGGCTTAATTCCCTGTAGAAATTTATCAAAAACTGACTTGTCTGCGTAAAGATACCTTGCAGTAAGCATTTCCTTGCGAATAGCTAAAGAATCAAGCTCAACAACCCTTATCCATTTTTCAATGGTCCTGCCGGTAATGCTGAAGAAATCCAGGTTATCAAAATGAGGCTTTAATCCTATCCCTGTAGCTCTCTCCTCCATGCGCCTGGTGAATTCTGTAAAGTATTCCCTGCTATTTATTCCCTTCTCGTTTTCGCTCTCTTGTGAATAAACTAAATTAATGTCAACATCAGAACCCAAATGCATCTCTCTGCTGCCAAAGCTCCCCGTAGCTATCAATACATAGGAAGAAGATGCTGAGCCTAAGTCGTTTACCAACTCTAATTCTACGAGCTTTATCAATTCGATTACAACATCATCTGTGAGCAAGCTGATATCGCGGGCAATAATCTCCTCATCTGCGCCTGCTTCAGATTGCTTTGCGATATTTGCTATTCCCTCTTTATAAAGTTTAGATAAATATTCGTAATCAATTTGTGCTTTGGGATTATTGCTTTCCTTTGTATTTTCTTCGGTTCCGGCATGGTAATTATTTTTAGCGAAAATTGGATCTCTGATAGAAAAACCTTCTTCAATAATCCTTTTCCTCTTCTCTAAAACAGAATCCAAAAATGCAGTGCCCGATTTACTAAGAACTAACTTTTCTTTCTCTTGGTAAATTAGACCTTCTGCTAAAGCTGATTTTACAGCTTCTGTGACCCATTTTTTCACGATGTCTTTTGTTTGCTCAAAAAGCTCGATTAAATCTCTATACGTATGCAGTTCTATAACTTTAGTCAATAATTCTTCGATTGTAAGGGTATTTTGTTTTAATAAGTTAAGGATGTAATTTCGCCTAAACTCCAATGGGATATTCTGGGGTAAATTAGTTTCCTTTCTAGAAAGTAATTCGCAGGTAAATAAAAGGTCGCGCATAAACCAGAGAAGATTTATATCTTGCTCTAATACAAAAACAGGAATATTTCTCCAGATATGGGTTGGAACCGGATTAAGGTCAACATGGAGCCTTCCTTCTTGTAAAAATTGCCCAATCGGATCCATGTATCCGCTCTCCAAGCGCAACCGGGTAAGATGAAATTCATTAGTAAGCTTATCGAATATTTTCTTCCATTCGGCTTCGAATAAAGAAACCTCTGTTATGAAATTATACATAATTATTGACTTATTAGCGCTTTGAACGCTCCAGGGACCTTCCTCGGATGGGCTATGGATAAGCATTAGGTCAATGTCAGGTATCAATCTGGACATAAACTCATCCGTATCGATGTTCCTTGAGTCCAGCTCTTGAAGCAGTAAATATGTCCTCTTCCTTATATCTACGTTGCCGTAAAAGGGATAACCTAAACCATACAGTTCATAAACAAAAGGCGCATCGTTTAGCTTCTCTGCAATTTGCTTAATCTTATTACGAAAAGCTTCTATGTCCAATCCGCGATAGAATGCGTCTACCTTATCAAATAATTCTTTTTGCTTACCTTCTAGAAGTTTGCGGGATAACCGGTAATAATCTTCCTGCCATGCTTCTTTATCCGAAGAGTCGCCATTATAAATTACCAGGCCAAAAGATAATGCCCCGGCAAAACCAAAATATAATAACTCACTCCCCACCAGCCACGGAAGGTAGAGTAAGCCGGTTAAGCCGAGACCTAATAAAGCAAGAACTACAATTATTTCTTTCTTATGCGAAAGCGCTTTCTTATTAAGCGAAAAAATAATGCGCTGGAATTCGTTATAACCCTTTATAATCCTATGCGTCTGGGCTGTGTTGAACAGCGAAGGAATCAATCTTATCCTTTTGACATTATTCCTGATATAAATAAACGCGCGTTTAAATAAAAGCGGGTCAACAGGTATAAGGCAGCAATAGAGCACAGCCGGCATGCCTTCTGCCGGTTTATCCAAAGTTAAAACCTTCAGAACCTGCTCTGCCTTATTCTTTGTGTAAGGATTGGAATCGCTCTTGGAAATACGCTCAATAACCCCTATTGCCCTGGGGGTTGCTACCATAGATAAGGCAATAACCGCATGTTCTCTCTCCGAAGGATTACCTGCCTGGGCAAGCCATACCAGTAAATCCTCTATTTCGCTATTTCCCTGGTATTGAAATCCCAAAGCCAAGGCCATATGCTGTTTAACTTTTGAAATCTCTTTTTGGTTCATGAGGCACTTTTTAAGCGGCCCAATAAGCCTCTCGTCTTTTATATATTGCGCTGACCTGGCAGCAAATTCCCTATCCCAGGAATAATTCTCTCCGTCTCTTCTCAAGAATCCTATAATCCTGGGCACGATAAATTCCCTATCCTGTAACTTTGCCGAAACCAGCATCGCCCTCTGGCGCACTGAGGAGGCGTTATCTTCTACTAATTTTCTTATTGGCTTAATAAATCTCGTATCAATGGAATCTTGGCGGCTGATTAAGTTATCTATAGCAACCGCAAGGTCTCGACGAACATGAGGATTGATATCACCTCCTATAGCCCCATCCCGGAATAACGAATTGGATTTTTTCAATAAAATAGCTTTTACTTCTTCCGGACAATCCTGCGGCAAATTGGATATGGCTGTTGAGCGAATAAACGGGTCATTGTGGTTAATTAACGCCTCCAGCAACCTGAAATCTCTTATATCTGGCAGCACGCTTGCCAACTTTTCTAATAAATCCTTTTGGTTGCCAACAATAACCTTATTATTTTTACCATCAACTCTTAACATGGGATTATCTTTAGCGGATAAAACCAGTAATTTTGTCCCGTCCCCTAAATCTATCTCCCAGTTTATCCTGTATTCTCTTCCTCCTATGCTTATCCTAGATACAAATAAAGCGGCAAATGATAAGGCCCCAGCCAAACCGGTAAACGCCTGTTCCCCGCCAGCCACGCCCGCCTGCCCACAGGAAACCAATTCCCCACCAGCCACGGAAGGTAGAATTGATTTTAAACCTGTAAGAAGCTCAGCGGCGGGCAGGGAAGATAGAACAAGTCCGGCTGCGCCGAGGCCTAATAATAGAAAAATACCAATCAGTTTTAAATTATCCGGAAACTTTCCTTTTTGAATACGATTATTCCAGAAATTAGGTTCTATACCATTGTCGTTTTCTGCCTCTTCTCTATATTCACCGTTCATTTTCTTAAGAAGCAGGCCGTTATATGTCCTGAATAAAAGAAGTGCGTCTTTTAAGTTAGTAACTCCCAGCTTTATTAATATGCTGCCGATGAGCTGCTCTGACTTATTTGACTTAGATACATCACTGCCTTCGGATAAGGAATTTAATAAGTTGTATTCTTCCCTGCTCAGGGAATGCTCCTGCAGTGATTTTAGTTGCGGCAGGAAGCCCTCCTCTATGGCTTTTAAGACTATTTCATCCGGGTCAATTACTTCCGGAATATTCAATTTTTTCCTTATGTTTAACAAATAGTACCTGTTAAAAGTCCCTCTGGAAACACCTAATATATTTTGAATCTCTTCATAAGTTTTTCCCTGCGCCATAAGCTCTAATACCTGATATTCTCCTTTAGTAAAGGGATTCTTCAGGCTGACTGGTAACTCTCCGTAAGTTTTATCGGGCAAATAAGCTAATTCCATGGCGGCATTTACCGCGGCTAAATAACGTAATTTGCTTTTAGGAACATCCAGTTTATTGTATATATCTGCCAGACGGTGATGAACCTCATTCTGCGTTATGCCCAGGCATCTAGCTATTTCCTCGGGCAGAAACCCAAGCTGCAGTAATTTCAGTATCTCTATTTCTCTTGGGGTTATGTACGCTTTTGTCTTGTGTTCTAATTGAGCTGTACTCAATGTCGAGCTGATATATTTCTTTTTGATGGCCCTCTTTATTGCCCTTGCCCTACGCCTGGGGGAATTGCCGTTTTTAATATCTAATTTAGCGTAAATCCTGTGCCATCCATAACTAATTGTCTGATGGGCAAGCCCGGTTATCCGGCTGATTTCCTTATCGCTTTTTTCCTGGGCTGCTAAATTTAATATTTTTATCTCTGAAGCATTCAATGGGTTTACCTCAGGGTCAATATTATAAATAGATACGTCAAATTGAGTAAGGTAGCCGCGGCCTAACGCTTCCTTAACAATCTTAATCCTGTTAACATCTCCTTCTAAGTTCAACTTATGGAATAAAACGTTTATGGCATCCGCAACCCTGCGCCTTGACATATATAAAGTTTTTGCTATCTCTTCATTGGTTTTCTTCTGAGCAATTAGCCTTATCAATTGCAGTTCCTGAATGGATAAAATGTTCAGGACGCCTTCCGGCAACAACTCTATTTCTACGAATTTACGCACCAGGCTCTCTCTTGCCTTCAGCCATCTACTTGCGTCTATAGAAAATTCCTTATAAAGTATTCTTAACCTATCCTCTACCTGCCGTTGCGTAATCCCGGTATCATTCGCAATCTCACTATTGGACTCAGATTTTTCCAACAGCTTAACTATTTCTATGTCAATCGCATCGGGGATAAATGGAAATCGCTCTTTTATCTCCTGCTTCCATGCACTATTCAGCCTTATACCGTTAATCTTATGCTCATCAATATAAAGAAGCGCTTTTAGTAGCCGGGGATTATTAATAAAGTACTCTAAAGACTCTTTTTTGATTTGTTTCTCTTGAATACCGGATAAGTGCTTTAATTCATGAGAAAGAATTTCCCTTGAAAGAGCCCGGACTAAGGCAGGGATTTGTTTTGCATTGAGGCTGGCAGTATTAAGCAGCAGGCGGTTAAGCTCAAGAGCGCCATTATTGACTCTTGCGGCTTCTTTGAGGTTATAGGAAAAAAGCAGTGGTATATCCAGGATGGGCGGAGCATTAGCAAGGCCAAGATATGCCTTCCTTAGTGCCTGAAGGATAAAATCTTCCTCCTGAGAAGTTAATCTTTCCTTACCTATATATGTAATATTTACGCTGCCTCTTTTAATAGCTGCCGTACCTTCAATATCAGAAAAGCTGCGGTAATCAGGGACCATTTTGCTTAAGGCGCGTTTACTTATAACAGCCGGGTAAGCCTGAGGCTGCGTGTCAGGCAATCCGTAATCCGTATTTATTGGCATAAA
>JAHJCI010000174.1 GCA_018813085.1 Candidatus Omnitrophota bacterium
ATTCTGATTGTCGGTTGGATTGCTGCTAAGATCATCAGGGCTGTTGTAACGCGGATATTAAAGACAGTTAAGCTGGATGTATTGTCAGAACGCACAAAGCTGGATGAGTTATTGAGAAAGGGAGGAATGAAGAATACCCTTTCGGAAATGATAGGCAACATTTTTTATTGGCTCCTGCTTTTAATTGCTTTAGTAGTGGCGGTTAATGCTGTAGGTTTAAGCGCAGCCGCAGATCTTTTGAATCGGATTATACTCTACATCCCCAACGTTATTGCCGCAATTTTTATATTAGTCTTAGGCGCTTCTTTAGCGCGGGTCCTGGGAAATGTCGTACAGGCAGCCAGTGCTAATGCCGGCATCGAGCAATCCAAGCTGTTGTCCAAGATTGTCGAAATCGTAATAATGGTTTTTGCTATAGCGGTAACTTTAGAGCAGCTTAACATCGGCAAGACAGTCATTGGCCTGGCAGTTAATATAATATTAGCTTCTCTGGGTTTGGGTTTTGCTTTAGCTATCGGATTAGGTTGCAAGGACATTGTAGGCAAGGCAGTAGCTGAGTGGATTGAGAAAATCAAAACTAAGAAATAATTTTTTTCTCTTAACCGCTAAATAGCCAAGGCGGCTGTAGGTCTTTGCGCCTTGGCTATTTTTATTTTTAGGCAATAACCTCGTTCAAAAGGGAGGCAGGATGAATGTAGTCCTTTACATTGTGCTTGGGCTTGTCGCAGGAATATGCAGCGGGTTTTTGGGGCTTGGCGGCGGCGTGATAATCGTACCCGTTTTAGTATATTTCTTTGGCTTAACGCAGCACCAGGCGCAAGGCACTACTTTAGCGTTAATGGTTCCCCCCATCGGCCTATTAGCCGCACTTAAGTACTATTATGAAGGAAACGTTAATATACAGATAGCTATCTTTGTCTGCTTGGGATTTTTCATCGGAGGCCTGTTGGGCGCTTACCTGGTTACGCCAATTCCGGAGGCGGTCTTAAAGAAGGTATTTGGCTTATTCTTGATGGGCGTAGCATTAAAAATGGTTTTTGGTAAATGAACCGTCTTAATAATTATTCTGATTTTTTATTGTGTTGGAAAGTATAAAATACTTTCCTAATCCAGAGGGATAGACCTTCCTATTCCTTTTTAAGGAAGGGTCTAACCACTGAAAATCGTACTTTAAGGTTATCGACGAAGCGATTTTCTTGAAGGCGCTATCTTTAAAATAACCAGTTCAGTTATTAACGGAGGAAGAGATGAGCGGAATTTTTGGTGTTGTTTCTAAAAAGGATTGTGCTGAAATTCTTTTATACGGGACTGACTACCACTCGCATTTGGGCACCGAGTATGGAGGAATGGCAGTCTTGGGGGATGAGTTCACGCGCCAGATACACAATATTAGCCAGACTCAATTCAAGTCAAAATTTTATGAAGATTATAAACGTATAAAAGGAAATATGGGTATTGGTGTAATTAGTGCTTTGGATGAGCAGCCCATTTATCTTAACTCTAAATTCGGCCCCTTTTGCATAGTAACAAACGGGCTTATAGAAAATATCGAAGAATTAGCAAAGGAACTGCTTAAGAGCGGTATTTCCTTCAGCGAAGTCAGCCAGGGGGCAGTTAATGCCACGGAATTAATCGCAAAATTAATTACTCAGGGAGATAGCCTCCTTGACGGAATAGAGAAGATGTTTGATTCAATAGAAGGCTCTTGCTCTCTTTTATTATTAAACAAAGAGGGAATATACGCTGCGCGGGACAGGCTTGGCTATACCCCTCTTGTATTTGGCAAGAGAAAAGATGCCTGGGCAGTTACTACCGAAACCAGTGCTTTTACGAATCTTGATTTTAAAATAGCCAAATACCTCGAGCCCGGAGAAATAGTCCTGATTAATAATAAGGGAATGACAGAGAAAAAGCCGGGCAGGAAGATGAACCAAATTTGTACTTTTCTCTGGATATACACAGGGTTTCCTGCTTCGAATTACGAAGGCATAAATGTTGAAACGGTAAGAGAAAAATGCGGCAAGTATTTGGCAGAACGCGATAACGACATTGAAGTAGATGTGGTTTCAGGCGTTCCTGATTCGGGTATTGCCCATGCCATAGGATATGCTATGGCATCAGGCAAGCCTTACAGGCGCCCGCTGGTTAAGTATACTCCGGGCTACGGCAGGAGTTATAATCCTCCATCGCAGGATACGCGCGATTTAATAGCCAGGATGAAGCTGATCCCGATTAAAGAAATAATCGAAAAAAACAGAATTGTAGTCTGTGAAGATTCTATAGTCAGGGGCACACAGCTTAAGAATTTCACAATCAAAAAATTATGGGATTGCGGTGCTAGGGAAATTCATGTAAGGCCTGCCTGTCCGCCGCTGATGTTTCCCTGTAAGTTTAACCTTTCTACGCGCACTATTCACGAACTGGCTGCGCGCCGCGCCATCCGCGATTTAGAAGGCAAGGACTCAGAGAACGTTTCGGAATATATAGACCATAATTCAAAAAAATATAAAAAAATGGTGGAATGGATTGCCCGTGACTTGGGAGTGACAACACTCAGGTTTCAGATTGTTGATGATATGGTAAAGTCAATCGGTTTACCTAGAAAGAAACTTTGCCTATATTGCTGGAGCGGCGAATGCCCGGGGATGAAGAAAAGCAGTAAGAAAAAATAAGCCTGCCTCTTGTAAGTTAAGCAGGATATAAAATACACGATTTCCTAAAAGGAGTAACGCCAATGGTAAAAACGGCTAAAAAGAAGAACAAGAAAGCTTCCCATTTTCACAGTACTTTATCAAGCTCAGCTGAAAAAAAACAAGGCAAGGCAAAGATTACTATTATTGATTATAATGAGACGCAGTTTCAGGAAAGAGAGGTGCCTAAGGCAGAGGATTGTTTTTGCTTCAAGGATACCTCTAGTGTTACCTGGATAAATATCGACGGCATTCACGACGTTGATACCATAGAAAAAATAGGGAAGCATTTTGATTTACATCCACTGGTTATGGAAGATATACTTACTATCGAGCAGCGGCCTAAAATGGAAGATTTGGAAAGCCATATCTTGATTATTTTCAAGATGTTTTATTATGACGAACGCATAGAAGAGATAAAGATAGAGCAGGTCAGTTTGATATTTTTCTCCAATTGCGTTATCTCATTTCAGGAAACGCAGGGCGACGTATTTGACCCTATAAGAGAAAGGATAAGGAGCGCTAAGGGCAGGATAAGAAAAATGGGGGCTGATTACCTTGCTTACGCTTTAATAGACGCAATTGTGGATAACTATTTCATTATTATGGAGAAGATAGGCGAGAAAATAGAAGGCATGGAAGAAGAATTAGTAACCGAGCCGACCCCGAAAACACTACAGACGATACATAACCTCAAAAGAGACGCTATCTTTTTACGTAAATCTGTCTGGCCTTTAAGAGAAGTTATCAGCGGCTTGCAGAGGACGGACTCTATCTTGATTAAAAAGTCCACCGCTATATATTTACGTGATTTATATGACCACACTATTCAGGTTATCGATACGGTTGAGACAGTCAGAGATATGGTTTCAGGAATGCTCGATATTTACCTTTCCAGCATCAGTAACAAGATGAATGAGGTAATGAAGGTGTTAACGATAATCGCAACTATTTTTATTCCTTTAACCTTTATCGCAGGAGTATACGGAATGAATTTCAAGAATATGCCAGAGTTGGATTGGCGTTGGGGTTATCCTTTGGTATGGGTTCTTATTATTTCCGTTGCTCTTTTGATGTTATCATATTTTAAACGCAGGAAATGGCTTTGATTTATATCCTGAATTGAGCACTCCTTATAAAGATAGTATTTAAAATTTAACAGAGGAATGAAGGAAATGAACTGGAAATGGCTTTTTGTTCTTGCGCTGCTGTTATTATTGGTTATTTTTACAACGCAGAATTATGAAGTAGCCGAGATCAGGTTTCTCTTTTGGGCATTTAAAACCAGCAGGGCAATAATTATTTTCGCTACTCTTTTTATAGGCGTAATTATAGGATGGCTTACTGCTTTATTAAAAGAGAGATGATTTAGCAGCTTTGATAGGGAGGGTTTTATGAATATATTGCTGTTTATAATGGCTTTAATAGTATCTTTTATCGCGATCAGAATAGGGGCTATTGCTTTTGAGTTGACAGGGCTTGAGTGGTCATTAGCTAAATTTCAGGCATTATCCTGTTTTACGGGAACCGGATTTACAACTAAAGAAGCCGAATTGATTACCGGCCATCCCCAAAGGAGGCGTATTGCCTCGGTGCTTATTGTTTTAGGGCACGCGGGGCTGGTTACCCTTATTGCTACATTCGCTAATTCCCTCAGGGCAGACGCTTTCATACCTAAGTTCAGAATACCAATACTGCATACAATGATTCCTCATGTGCTCCTGCCGTGGATGAATTTAGCAGTAATTATTTTAGCCGTTTATACTATTTACAAAGTCTTTACGCATTCCAGTTTTGCTGCTAAACTAACGAGTTTTCTGCGAGTGCGCATCATTAATAAAGAACTCGTTAAGCGCATTTCCTTCGAGGAGTTAATAATTGCTACCGGAGGCTATGGTGTATCCAAAATTGAAATCTGCGGAAACAGCCCGATACTGGATAAAACGCTCCTGGATTCCGAGCTCAAGAAGCTCGATATTCTAATCCTGGCTATCGAAAGGGGTAAAGATATAATTCCCAACCCATCGGCAAACACCAGAATTATTTTAGGCGATACGCTTATCTGTTTCGGGAAGTTAGGCAATATAAGGAAATCGCTGTGCGATATATCTAAATAGCCCGAATTTATTTTTTTAAAAAGACTTCCAATATAAACTGATAGAGCAGCAAAGCGTAGATTCGTTATTAAGATTTTAAAAGAAGAAATTCAAGCGGGGAGGGATTGATGGACTGGAAGATTTTTTTGCGGCTTTTACAACCATATTCTTAGCGGAATTGGGGGACAAAACACAGATTGCTAATCTTTCTTTATCTGCTAAGTCAGGTTCTTTTCTCTCTATATTTTTAGCTTCGGTTACTGCTTTTGCTGTCGTTACCCTGATTACTGTATCATTGGGCGGCATTTTAGGGAAATTCATCAGGCCGGACTATGTGAGGGTCAGCGCAGCCTCGTTATTCATTATTGTCGGCTTACTGATGTTTTTCAATAAAATTTAAAACAATGAAAAATTTAGGAAAAAGCTTAATAACTATTATCGTATTTTTAGGCGTTTATTATATGCCTGTTGAACTATTGCCTTTTCGCAATCCTGTTTTTGAGGCATTAGCTTTAGCCAAATGGTACGCCAGAGAGCATGTGTTGTTATGCCTTATACCGGCATTTTTTATAGCAGGAGCTATTAGCGTTTTTATTAGTCAGGCAGCAGTGATTAAATATTTCGGAGCTCAGGCAAGAAAGATCCTGGCATATAGCGTAGCTTCTATCTCGGGAACTATCCTGGCTGTTTGTTCTTGTACGGTACTTCCTTTATTCTCCGGTATTTATAAACGGGGTGCAGGGCTAGGACCGGCAATTGCATTTCTTTATTCCGGACCGGCGATTAATGTTTTAGCAATTATTCTTACTGCGCGGGTATTAGGCTGGCAGCTGGGCATTGCAAGGGCTTTCGGAGCAGTTGTCTTCAGTATTATTATCGGAGTGCTGATGCATTTAATCTTCATAAAAGAGGAGCGCAGCAGGAAGCCTGAAGGCCAACTCAAAGATTCGAGTACGGATGTTTCAAGGCCGATTTATAAAAATGCCGCTTATTTTGCTGTCATGGTTGGTTTGCTTATTTTTGCCAACTGGGCTAAGCCGGACATCTCCTCGTCCCGGATATGGTTTATGATTTATGAAAATAAATGGGCTATTAGTTTAATATTTGCAGGATTATTAATAATATTTCTGTCAAGGTGGTTTAAAAAAGAAGAATTAAGGGAGTGGGTAGCCTCAAGCTGGGGTTTTGCCTTACAGATATTACCTTTATTACTGGCCGGCGTGCTTGCTGCGGGTTTTTTCCTCGGCAGGGTTGGGCATGAAGGCATTATTCCTTCATGGTTTGTGCACAGATTGGTAGGCGGTAATTCATTGTTTGCCAACTTTTTTGCTTCGTTTTTTGGCGCATTTATGTATTTTGCCACCCTGACAGAAGTGCCGATATTGCAGGGATTAATCGGTGCGGGCATGGGCAAAGGCCCTGCATTAGCCTTGCTTCTTGCAGGGCCGGCATTAAGCCTTCCTAATATGCTTGTGATTCGCAGCGTAATAGGGACAAAGAAAACCATAGTCTATGTTTCGCTCGTTGTTATTATGGCGACGATAAGCGGGATTATATTCGGCTCTATTATGCAATAGGGGAGTGATATGGAAATACAAGTTTACGGTAAGGGTTGTTTGAAGTGCCATCAATTAGCGGCTAATACAGAGCAGGCAATAAAAGATTCGGGCTTGGAGGCTAAGGTCGAGCAGATAACAGAGATTAATAAAATAACAGAAAAAGGCATTATGTTTACTCCGGCGCTTTTGATTGACGGGAAGATAATTTGCCAGGGAAAGATTCCAGGAGTAGAAGAAATTAAGCAGGCACTTAAGGAGCGTTAAAAGCTATTTTATTATTTCGCGTAAGAATAGAAGCATAGCCAAAGAAAGGATAAGTTATGTACAGGGAAAAAATTAAAGTCCTTGATTGTACAATAAGAGACGGCGGGCTTATCAATAATCACGATTTTGACCATCGTTTCGTTAAAGAGGTTTATAAGGCAATCTCTGCCTCCGGGGTGGATTATATGGAGATGGGTTATAAAAATTCCAAAAAGCTTTTTTCGACTGAAGAATACGGGGCATGGAAGCTTTGCGACGATGAGGAAATTAAAAAAATAACTGACGGCGTTGAATCCAATACAAAGATTTCGATTATGGTTGATGTAGGCAGGGTTGATATAGATGATGTTTTGCCTGCTTCCGAAAGCCCTGTTGGAATGATTCGCACAGCTGCATACGTGAAAGATATAGATAAGGCAATTTTTATGGTTAATCACTTTGCCGAAAAAGGGTATGAGACTACTATAAATATTATGGCGATTTCCCGCGACCAGGGAGTCGAGCTTGATGAGGCATTGCATCAGATAGAAGAGGAGAGCAAGGTAATGGCGGTTTATATCGTGGACAGCTTCGGAGCTCTTTATCAGGAGCCAGTTGAACTCTTGGTAAAACAATTCAAATCAATACTCAAGACGCGCGAAGTTGGCTTTCACGGACATAATCATCAGCAATTGGCATTTGGCAATACAATCGAAGCCATTATCCACGGCGCAAACTACCTTGACGGCACTGTATACGGCCTTGGACGGGCTGCCGGTAATTGCCCCCTGGAACTGCTAATCGGTTTTTTAAAAAACCAGAAATTTGATATTCGTCCGATCCTGGATTTAATATCAAAGGAGTTTATTCCCTTGAGGGAAAAGATAGAGTGGGGATATATTATTCCTTATGCCATAGCAGGTATGATGAATGAACATCCTCGTGCCGCAATGGCATTACGTAATAGCGATAAGAAAGAGAACTACCGGGAATTTTACGAAAGTTTGAAAAGTGCAAATTTAGATTTAGCCTAAATTATAATGAATAGGGAATCTTTTAAAAAACTCCCCGTGCTGGGGATTTTACGGGGGATAAAACTTGAGATAGTCCAGGAGCTGATTGAGGCAATAATTGCATCCGGCCTGAGGAGTATTGAGCTGGCGATGAATACGCCTGCTGCCGGTGTAATTATTAAGGAGATGGTAAGGGTAGCCGAAGGCAGGCTTGTCATAGGCGCAGGCACGGTGCTTACGAAGGACGACCTTCAGAGAGCTTTGGATTCAGGGGCAAGCTTTATCGTGTTGCCAGTTTTAATACCCGAGATAGTAGAATATTGTGTCAAAAATAAAATTCCTGTATTTCCCGGGGCATTAACCCCTCAAGAGATATACCAAGCCTCCAGAGCCGGAGCAACTATGGTGAAGGTTTTTCCTTCCAAGTTCTTCGGGCCTGCCTACATTAAAGAGATTAAAGCGCCATTGCCTGATATCGAACTTCTTGCCTGCGGTGGTGTATCCGTCACAACAATAAAAGAGTATTTTTCCAATGGCG
>JAHJCI010000017.1 GCA_018813085.1 Candidatus Omnitrophota bacterium
AAATTCCGAGGACTAAGTCCTGATGAATTCTACGAATTCCTCAGGGGAGAATTTTAGCTTGTTTAAGCAAGGGATATTTTAAGCTTTACCCCGATAGCATAACGCTGCGAAAATTTATTCTAAATTTTCTTGCAGCTATCGGGATAGTTCAGCCAGAGACTTACGAGCGCTTCGCTCCGTAAGCCTCGGCTTCACTTATATTTAACAACCGGCTCCCTGAATCTTAAGTCTATATATTCTATATCGGACATATTCGGCCTTATATCCTCCATCAACATCTGGATGGTTGACAAATCTTTCTCTAACGAACCGGTACTGCCGAGGTTAATCTTGCAACCGGAATCGGTAAATAAAAAGATATCGTTTGGATCAAAAAGATTGATCTTTGTTATCTTCAGCATTAGAGATAATTCCGCGTCATTATTTATGCTATTGAGGAATTCTAAAATCGCCTTAAGAGAGCTCTCGTTATATTTTGCCCCGGAACGGGGAGAAGGTATTCTCTCGTTCAACCCGATAATCACCGGTAATTCACGGCTATCAATACGGCTGTGTAAGGGGAGGAAAATAATTCCTTCGCTATCAACATAGAAATTTTCGGACAGTCTAAGTAAAGCCCTGGCTTGCCTGGGAATAAAATCAACGATAATCCCATCCGGCAACTGTCTGCGAAGAACGATCGCCTTATAATCAGGATAAATGCGCCTCAGCCTGCGCGTTTGGCTCTCCAGATCAATCTTAAAGATGTTCTGGCCTGAAAAATAGACAGAATCCTTAATCTTAAAATAATCGGAATTTGACAAATAGCGAAAAGGAAAATAGAATAAAGAAAATACCGTTGCTAAACATAAAAGGCTTATAAATATTGCCTTAACCGGAAGTTTTGTTTTTTTCTTTTTCATTTTCAATGAGCCCTTGCCCGCTCTAAGGCAAGGCGTAAAATACGAGTACAGAGTTGACTAAAATCAATTCCTGCTGCCGAGGCAGCTTTGGGCAAAAGGCTGACAGAGGTCAAGCCGGGTATGGAATTAACCTCTAAAATAAAAGGGGCGTTATCCCGGTTCAGCCTGATATCCACGCGCGAGAACGCAAAACACCCTAAGGACCGGTGTGCGGCTAAGCCAATTTCCTGCAACCTGCAGGCTATATCCGCAGGCAATTCGGCAGGAACAACATATTCGCTCATACCCGCGGCGTATTTAGCTTCGTAATCATAAAATTTATTTTTCGGTATGATCTCAATGACCGGCAATGCCCTCTCTGCCAATATCCCTACGGTAATCTCCCTTCCTTCTATATATTCTTCAATGATAATATTTTTATCATAATTAGAGGCTAGACGCAGAGCCTCTTTTAATTGTTCCTGCCTATTTACGATTGACAGGCCGATACTCGAACCTTGCGCTGCAGGCTTAACCACAAACGGCGCAGTTAAATTCGAAGTAACTTCTTTATCTGAATCAATAGCTTCAGGGGAACAAAAAACAATATAATTAGGTACTGGTAATGCTTCTTTCTGAAAGACCTTGCGTGAAGCAACTTTATCCATGGCCAGGCGCGATGCATCAGGGTCAGAGCCGGTATAAGGTATGTTTAATTCTTCCAAAAGAGACTGGATTTGCCCGTCTTCGCCAAAGTGCCCGTGCAGGGCAATAAAAGCGGTATCTATCCCTGCTTCGCGGATAAAGCTGCGGTTCTCTATATAATCATCGCTTTTAATATCCAAACAAACTGCCTCCAGGCTTAAATTCTTTAAACATTCATATACGGCTTTGCCTGAGTTTAAAGAAATATCGCGCTCGCTTGATGCGCCCCCCATTAATACGCCGATCCTGCCGAAATTATTAACTCCTACGCCCATGTCCTTATCTCTGGTTCCAGGTTAACGTTAAATCTGTTTTTGACCTGCCTGGTTATATAAAGAATAAGTTTCCTAATGTCAGCGAAAGTTGCCTGGCCGTTATTAACTATAAAATTTGCATGCTTTAAGGAAACATGCGCATCCCCAAAATAACTGCCCTTTAACCCGCAACGCTCTATAAAATAAGCCGCTGACGGCCCGGCTCTCTTAGCTGCCTTCCCCTGTCCGGGGTTTTTAAATACGCACCCCGCAGAAGGCAGGGATGAATCCTGGGTCTGCCTGCGATAGGCCATATATTCCTTAATTTTCTTCTCAAC
>JAHJCI010000175.1 GCA_018813085.1 Candidatus Omnitrophota bacterium
CAGGGCTTCGTAGGGCAAGTCCATCGAAGCTCTCTTGTCTCTAATTCGCGGAGAGCGAAGTTGGACAATCCCACTTCGCCCTTATTAGAAGTAATAAATTATTGCAGGGCTTCGTAGGGTAAGTCCATCGAAGCTCTCTTGTCTCTAATTCGCGGAGAGCGAAGTTGGACAATATTGCTTGACCCTCTAATTTTTCTATGATATATTACTATTCAGCAAAAGGATAAATTCAACTAAATTTAAGATTCCTTAAATTAAGGTATCCTTAAGGGGCATTTAAAGATAAGCTCCTCTTACAAAGAGGAAGATACAGGCAGGAGGTAGAGGATGAAGAGGATATTTTTCTTAGCAACAGCGGTTTTTCTGGTGGTAAGTATTTCCGGTTGTGCTTTTGTTTTTCAAAAGGGCAGGCGTACCGACATTGAGAAAATCGAAGAGTTAACAAGGCAATTGGACGAATTCGACCAGACTAAAAAGCTTCTTGAAGAAAGGCTTAAACAGGAGATCGCAGATAAGCAGGTAAGCCTGGCACGCGCAGAAAAAGGCCTGGTGATTACCTTTGTTGCCGACATACTCTTTGATTCCGGCAATGCCAAGTTAAAAACAGGCGTTCTCCCTGTCTTAGATAAAGTCGCCAGGATTTTAAACGAAAATGTCCCGGAAAATAACATCGGTATCGAAGGGCATACCGATAATGACCCGATTAAGTATTCCGGCTGGAAGTCGAATTGGGAATTATCTACAGCGCGCGCCTTAAGCGTTTTACATTACCTTATTGATGAAAAGCAGATCTCTCCGCTTCGCGTCTCGGCCATAGGCTATGGTGAATTTCGCCCGGTCTCATCCAATGACAGCAAAGATGGCCGCCAGATGAACCGCCGTGTCGAGATTGTTATATTACCCAGGGTCACTAAGGTAAAAGAACAAATAGAATCTGCTCCTTCGCAACCCATGAAGTAGTTTTATCTTAAAAATTGATGGAAAGAGGACCGGCCAGGGGGAGAATATTGCTAGTGGGTGCATTTGCGATATTATCCTTTATTTCGGCGATTAGCTCTTGTCAGCATGCAGTAAAACAAAAAAACTCCGCCAACCAGGAGATGCTCAAGCGTATGGAGTTGGAAGAAGAAAAGATGAGTTTGCTCAGCCGGAATTCCCAACTCAAAGAAAGAGCAGAAGAACTCAAGGAGAAGCTTGATAACCAGAAGTCCGAATGCAAGGCGAGCGAAGAAGCGCTTAAGCAGGAGATTTTCAAATTAAAAGAAGATTTCAGGCAGTGCCAGGAGCAGTTACTTAGGAATTAAAACTGTAGAGTAAATTTTTTAATCTAAACGAAAAACGGAGAGGGCGAAATGAGACGGGTTCTGAGTAAAGTAAAACAGGGCATAAAAAATAAAATCAAAACCGCTACGTTAAAAAAGACGGCTTTTAAAAAGGTATCCCAGGCAAAAAAGCCCGGGGTTATCAAGCTAAGGCTGCCTGTTGCTGGAAGGAAGTTGAAATTATTTGCTACTGTAAGGAAGTTAAAGCGAGCGCCTGTTGCCGGAAGAAAATCCATTTTAAATAAAATACCCCTTGAAGTTATTATCGGGGAATCCAAGTTTCATACTTCGGTAAAAGAGGAAAAAAGGGCTAGCCAGCCGCGCTTTGATTTACCTCAGGGCTATTTTAAAGACAAGATTGTATTACAGGTACGTGACCCCTGGTGGATTCATTCCTACTGGGAAGTTACCGATGCCACGCTCAGGCGCTTAGAAAAAGAATTTTCCGCAATACTTAATGGCAATTCCAAGCGTATATTGAGAGCATACGATATAAGCAATATAATTTTTGACGGAAAGAATGCGCATCGTTTTTTTGATATTGGGATTACGCCTGAATCGACTAACTGGTATATCAATACGCAAGCACCCGGCCGCAGCTGGTGCGTAGATATAGGCTTGCTTTTAGATGACGGCAGGTTTATAACTATTGCGCGCTCGAATACCGTTTCAACCCCCCTGGACGGGCCTTCCTGGATTACTGATGAAGAATGGATGATTCCTGAAGATATGTTTGTCCGGTTATACGGAATGGGCGCGGGCATGGGCAGTTCACCTTTAAAGATAAAGGAATTGTACAAGAGAAGGCTGGAAGAGACAATAAGCTCCGGGGCTCTTTCTTCAGTGAGCAGTCCGGGAAAAATTAAACGCGCAAAAGGTTTCTGGCTGAAGGTTGGAACAGATTTAATCGTTTACGGGCAAACTGAGCCTGATGCGAAAGTAACTGTTGCGGGCCGGTCGATAAAATTAAGGCCGGACGGAAGTTTTAGTTTACGCTTTTCCCTTCCTGACGGGAAACAAGTCATACCGGTAAAAGCAACCTCCTCTGATGGCGAGCAGTCAAGGAAGATTACCCCCATCGTAAGCAAGGAAACCAAGTAAAAGATAGCGGGCGGTGTTTAGTTTATATAAAAAATATACACTAAGCGTTATCCGCTACGACCAGAGGGAGTCCCGAGGTTACCAGTTTTAATTCTGGAAACGAGGGAAAGGCTAAAAATTATGAATAAAGGTTATTTGTGTTTAGTATTACACGGACATTTGCCTTTTGTACGGCATCCCGAGCATGATTATTTTCTAGAAGAAGACTGGTTCTACGAAGCAATAACCGAAACCTACATTCCTCTGATTCTTGTTTTTGAAGGGTTATTAAGGGATAAGGTTGATTTCCGCCTGACGATGTCTTTAAGTCCTACCCTTTTAAGCATGTTTTCAGACGAGCTTCTTCAGGAGAGGTATTTAAGGCATATAAGCCGGCTTATTGAATTATCCGGACGCGAAATAGAACGCACGCATTGGCAGCCTGAATTCAATTGCCTTGCGCGAATGTATCATGATTTATTCTCTAAATCCAAAAGCGTATTTGAACGCTACGGCAGGAACCTGGCATACGCCTTCAAGAATTTTCAGGACACAGGGAATTTAGAGATAATTACCTGTGGCGCGACTCACGGCTTTTTCCCTTTAATGGATGTAATAAAACCTTCGGTGCGCGCGCAGGTTAAAGTTGCCTTACATCACTACAAAAGGATTTTTGGGCGGAATCCAAGAGGGATTTGGCTTCCTGAATGCGGCTATAACCCCGGGGATGACCGTATACTAAAAGAAGCAGGCCTGAAATACTTTTTTACCGATGCACACGGAATTTTACACGGTACCCCCAGGCCTAAATACGGCGTATTTGCGCCTGTTTACTGCAAAAATTCCGGTATTGCCTGTTTTGCCCGGGACCTTGAATCTTCGAAACAGGTTTGGTCTTCGATAGAAGGTTATCCCGGGGATTATTATTATCGTGAATTTTATCGCGATATCGGTTTTGATTTAGATTTTGATTATATAAAGCCGTATATTCATAATGACGGCACGAGGATTAATACGGGAATCAAGTACTACCGTATTACCGGAGTAAACGACCATAAAGAGCCATATTTGCCGCAAGAAGCACGCCAGAAGGCTGCAGAACACGCAGGTAACTTCATGTTTAACCGGCAAAAACAAATAGAATACCTCTATGATTGTTTAGGAAAAAAACCGATTATCATTTCTCCTTATGATGCGGAATTATTCGGCCATTGGTGGTTTGAGGGGCCGCTTTGGCTCGATTTCCTGATGCGTAAGGTATTCTTTGATCAGGATACTATCGGAATGATTACTGCCAGTGAATACCTGGCTGAGAACCCGCGCAATCAGGTTATAACTCCTTCGATGTCCAGTTGGGGTTATAAGGGTTATAGCGAGGTTTGGCTGCAGGGTTCTAATGACTGGTTATACCGCCATTTACATGAGGCTTCCGAGCGGATGACGGAGCTGGCGAAGAAGTTTCCTCAAACAGATGGCATTATCAAGAGGGCCCTCAATCAGCTTTTACGGGAATTGCTTCTTGCTCAAAGCTCTGACTGGGCTTTCATTGTAGCAACCGGCACGCATAGCAGTTACGCCATAAACAGGACAAAGGAACACCTCTTAAGGTTTTTGCGTTTATATGAAGATATAAAGTCCGGCTCAATAGAAGAAAAATGGCTTTCAGATATTGAATATAAGGACAACGTCTTCCCTGAAATAGATTATAGACTCCACCAATATAATATTAAAGATTAAATATAAAAAATCAAATTTGATTTTTTATATTTAATCTTTAATATTATATTGGTGGAGTCTATAATCTATTTCAGG
>JAHJCI010000176.1 GCA_018813085.1 Candidatus Omnitrophota bacterium
AGACTATCCAAGGAGTCTTATATTGCAAATCAAATGGAGTGTTTTCATAGATTGTCTTCAATCATAACTTTAGAGTTAAGTGATTTCGTTTCTATGCTTTCCATATTTGTGGAAAAGGCTGAGAAGAATTTTGCCGTTCCCCAGATTCGAAATGATTTATTAGCTAATACATCGGGAACGATTGCGAAGTTGAATAGTCTTTTGTCTAGGCTGTCTAACTTGAATAAAAAAATTGAAGTTAATCGAAGGCCATTGAATATAAATATTTTAATTAATGAAACAATAAACAAGCTATGTATCGAATATAACTATGGAATTAAGTTTTTAAAGCTTTTTGATTATATACCTCAAGTAGCAATTAATGCAGAACATATGCAGCAGGTTTTCCGGAACCTTATCCTTAACGCGGTTGAGGCAATGCCAGAAGGAGGAAGCCTTACAATCAAAACAAGCTATCATCAAGGGGATTGTGAATTTAACGCTAAATACGTTCAGATAATTTGTAAGGATACAGGCTGCGGCATGGCCGAAGAGTTTATTAAACAGAGGCTATTCAAACCGTTTCCAAACACTAAGCATGCAAGTATAGGCATTGGTTTATTTCAATGTAAGACTATCGTTGAGGCGCACGGTGGGCGGATTTTAGTGAAAAGCCAAAAGGGTAAAGGCTCTAATTTTATAATTAGGCTCCCCGTGAGAAATAAAGAAAAGTTTGAAAGTTCAGAGTTAACGAAAGCAGAACATCTAATGGAAGTTTATTTTTAATTGTTACCTATATATAACAGATAACTAGTTTTAGTAACTTAGGCTACTGTCCCTAACAGGTGCGGGCCTTAAGGGATGCCTCCTTAAATGGGGGGGGGCGTCCCTTTGGGGCAGTAACTTTTTTCTCCCGGCAGGATAGTTTTTATTCTCCAAGGCATTCTTTTATTGTTTTAGCAACAAAATGAGCTGCCTCTTGTATTAACAATCTGTCTTTGCCTTCGGCCATTACCCGGGCTAATTGCTCTGTGCCTGAGTATCTCACTAATAGACGGCCATTACCTTTCAATCTTGAATTAGATTGAGAAATTGCTGCGGCAATTCTTGCGATAGAATCAAGGGGACTTTTTTGCCTTACTTTTACATTTATAAGAATCTGCGGCAGCTTACGCATTCGTCTTTTAAGCTGGCTTAATTTCTTGTTGGTTTCTTTCATAATCTTAAGTATTTGCAAGGCAGTAACTAATGCATCTCCGGTAGTTGAATGCTCCAGGAAGATAATATGCCCCGATTGTTCACCTCCGAAGCTAAATCCATGCTTAGACATAGTTTCTAAAATATATTTATCGCCAACGGGAGTACGAATTATTTTTCCTCCGGCTTTTTGAATTGCCTGTTCTAATCCCCAATTACTCATTACAGTAGCAACTATAGTATCTTTAGGCAGTTTATTTCTTTTTAAAAGCTGGATTCCTACAATCGCCATTATGTAGTCACCGTCAAGAATTACCCCATTTTCATCAGATAAAATTAAACGGTCACCATCTCCATCAAAAGCAAATCCTATATCAGCGCCGTATTTCACTACTAACTTAGACATATTGTCAGGATGTAGCACTCCGCATCCTTTATTAATATTCATTCCGTCCGGATTATCGCCTATAGAGTAGACCTTTGAGCCTATCTCTTTGAATAGCTCTGGGGCAATAGAGGAGACTGCGCCGTTGCCACAATCAACTACAATTTTAAAGCCCTTTAGGTCCAGGTCGGAAACAGTAGATTTTAAGTATTGCTTGTATTCTCTGCAGAGATTCTTAATTTGAGTTAATGAACCGGTTTCTTTTGCAAGCTCTTTGCTTGAATTCATTTGTTTGTTAAATATTATACGCTCTATCAGTTCTTCATTTTTCTCAGAGAGCTTATGGCCGGAACTAGAAAAGAACTTTATACCGTTATCCTCCGGGCGGTTATGTGAAGCAGAAATCATTAATCCTATGTCAGCCAGATGTTTATTGATTAAAAAAGCTAGGCCGGGAGTAGGGATTATGCCTACCGATATTACGTCTACGCCAGAGGAAGTCATCTCGTTTGATAAAATAGATTCAATTTTACAACAGCTAATCCGTGTATCATTGCCGATGATCACCTTAGGATGCCCTGTAGTTTTTCTTCCATAATTACACAACAAAAAATTAGCTATTCCTTTGCCGATCATTATGAGCATATCGTCCGTTAGGGGATATTCTCCAGGCGTTCCGCGAATGCCGTCAGTTCCGAATAATTTTTCTTTTTTCAATTTTTCCTGTCCCTTATTACGTTAAAAGTAAGAGCTAGATGCGCAAGTAAATTAATTAGCCTTAGAGTAGAAGTTAAATGATTTCATTTGACTTTGCTTTATTCCATCTAATTAGATAAACGGTTAGGAGAGTATCTCTCTTGGATTAAAAACTGATTAGGTCCAAACGAGTTCTCTGATGTCTAAAACCGTAAGATTCAAACACCAAGTGTTTATTATAAGCCTATTTCTTTACTCAGGCAAGAATTTTGAGAGTAAAATAATAATCAGGTTTTTATTGACCAGAGACATTTTTTGTATTAAAATATATCACCAC
>JAHJCI010000177.1 GCA_018813085.1 Candidatus Omnitrophota bacterium
CTCAGAGCTCGTAAATTACAAAGCGAAAGCGACGTAACTTACCTGCGCAAATTCGTCCCGAAGCGTGCGTAGTAAATTTTAGGCGCGAAGCGCCAGAAATTGCAAAGCGTAGCGCGGATGCCCGGCACTCAGGTGGATAAAGCTTAAGGTATAATCAAAATGAAGAAAGATATTGCAGTTATTATTCTGGCTGCTGGTAAAGGAAAAAGGATGAAGTCAAGCCAGCCAAAGGTCTTGCATACGGTAGCCGCAAGGCCGATGCTGGGCTATGTTCTGGATTTAGCCGCCAGCGTTAAGCCGCGCTATAAAATTTGCGTTTTGGGGTATAAGTCAGAATTAGTAAAAGAGTATGTCAAGAAAGAGGCGCCTGGTTTTAAGATTGTAATCCAGAAAAAACTCTTAGGCAGCGGTGATGCATTAAAACAAGCCGGGTCAATTTTGAAGAATTTTAAAGGCACTGTTCTGGTACTTTATGGTGATAATCCGCTACTTGAGGCCCAAGCGCTTAAGAAGTTGATCAGGCAGCATCAGCAAAGAGCGAACCAGGCAACGCTTTTGCTGGCGGACCTCGATAAGCCGGCCGGTTATGGCAGGATTATACGCGATAACAATAATAATATTTGCGGTATTGTCGAGGAACTTCAGGCAAATGATTTTGAAAAAGATATCAAGGAAATAAACACCGGGATCGCCTGTTTTGATAAAGAGGTATTATTCCGGGCGCTAAGCCGGGTTAAGCTTAATCCCAGAAAAAAGGAATATTATCTTACTGATGTGGTAGGCATACTCCATAAGCAAAAAGCGCTAATCGGCTCTCTAAAGATTGAAGACTTCAGGCAGGCAAACGGCATTAACAGCCATTCCCAGCTTTCTCAGGCAGAGAGGATTATGCAGGAACGCTTGCTCTTGGCGTTGCAGGATAAGGGCGTTATCATTATTGATACGAGCTCTACGCGTGTTTGCTGGGATACCAGAATTCAGGCCGGGACGACAGTTTTTCCCTTTACAGTCATCGAAAGAAATGTTAAAATTGGTAAGAATTGCCGGCTGGGTCCGTTCTGTCATTTAAGAAACGGCGTGGTTATTCAGGATAATAGCGTAATCGGAAATTTTACCGAGATTTCACGTTCCAAAATAGGCAAAGGCACGATTGTCAAGCATTTCTGTTTCCTGGGTGACAGCCGTATCGGCAACAATGTAAATATAGGCGCGGGCACGGTAACGGCAAATTATGACGGTAAGCGAAAAAGTGTTACCAAAATCGGCGATAAAGTTTTTATCGGTTCAAATACGACTTTAGTAGCTCCGTTGAAGTTAGGAAAACGCTCTTCTACCGGAGCAGGCAGCGTACTGGTAAAGAACCGTAATGTCCCCTGCGATACAACGGTTATAGGGGTACCGGCGAGGCCTTTAAAGAAAAAGAAATAAGGGATTAATAGCCTAATTTAATTATTTTAAAGGGAGACTCAAGCATGGATGAATTAATAATATTCAGCGGAAACGCTAACCCGAAGCTGGCGCAGGGTATCTGCAAGTATCTCAAAGTTTCCCTCGGCAATGCCTTAGTTTCGAAGTTCAGCGAGGGCGAGATTCGCATAAAAATCAATGATAATGTGCGCGGCAAGGATGTTTTTATTGTTCAACCTACCTGCTCGCCGCCTAACGAGAATCTAATGGAGCTTTTAATTATGCTCGATGCTTTACGCCGTGCCTCAGCTAAGAGAATTACCGCAGTGATCCCTTATTTCGGATATGCCCGCCAGGACAGGAAAGACCAGCCGCGCGTACCGATCACGGCAAAGCTGGTAGCCAATCTTATTACCAGCGCAGGGGCTGACAGGGTGATTACAATGGATTTGCACGCAGGGCAGATTCAGGGCTTTTTCGATATTCCCCTGGACCATCTTTTTGCCGTAGGAGTTTTTATTGAATATGTTTTGGAGTCCGGGCTTAATAATATAGCGGTAGTTTCTCCTGATGTCGGAGGAATAAAAATGGCACGCGCATACGCAAAAAGGTTAAACGCAGGACTGGCGATTATTGATAAACGGCGTGTTTCTCCTGAGAAGGCCGAGGCAATCCATATCTTGGGAGAGGTTGAAGGAAAAAACGCCATTATCATCGACGATTTAATTGCTACCGGCGGCTCCCTGGTTGAGGCCGTGGAAGCATTGAAAAAAGCAGGGGCGGTTGAGATTCGTGCGGCAATCAGCCACGGAGTACTTTCAGGCATGGCAGTTGAGTTGGTCGGAAAATGCAAAGCTCTTAAGGAGCTGGTAATAACCGACAGCATACCTTTGCCCAGGGAGAAGGCTATCGAGAAGATTAAGATATTGTCCATCGCCGAATTACTGGGTGAGGCGATTAAGCGCATAAACCGCGAAGAGTCAGTAAGCTCTTTATTTTATTAACAAAATATAAAGTGAGTGTCCCGCCGAGACAATATTGTGATTACCGGCGGGATAAATTTATCAGGCACACTTACAAAAAAGACAGTGAGGCTAATAAATGCAGGAAGTAATCTTAGAAGCTAAACTTAGAGAAGAGCAGGGGAAATCAAAAGTTAGAGCGCTCAGGCAGGAAGGCTTTATCCCTGGCGTAGTTTACGGAGCCGGTGAAGAACCTCAGAGCATAAAACTGAGCCGTCATGATTTCCTGCAATTCATACATCAGCATCACCTTGAAAGTACGTTGATTAATTTAAAGGTCAAAGGCAATAAGTCACGCACGGTCCTGGTTAAAGAGGTGCAATATCACCCGGTCAGGGATGACATTATACACATAGACTTTCAGGAAATAAGCTTGACCTCAAAGATAAAGGTTAATATAGGGATAGTGGCTAAGGGCGAACCTGTAGGAGTAAAGCAGGAGGGGGGCGTATTAAATCAATTACTTTGGGAATTGGAGGTAGAATGTTTACCTACGCAGATCCCCGAAGAGTTTAAGGTAGATATTTCACAATTGAAAATCGGCGACGGCATTCATGTCCGGGACTTGCCTTTTGCTGAGGGCGTTACAGCCGTAAATGAACAGGAATCGCTTATTTTTTCCGTAGAACCCCCGGCTAAAGAAGAAGAGGTAGCAGCAGTTCCTGCCGAGGGCGCAGCAGTGGCTGAGCCTGAGGTAATAAAAGAGAAAAAAGAAGTTGCCGAAGAGGCGGGCAAAGATAAGGCAGGAGAAAAGGAAAAGAAAGAAGCAAGGCCGGAAAAAGAAAAAAAATGAGATGATACCTAGGGTTTATATTATGATCCCGCAGATTAAAAAGCATAGGTTGCATAGAGCAGAAATAGAGAAAGAAATTCCTTCAGTTTTATTATTTGGTTTTGAGAATAGCGGCCCTTAACCTGTGTAACTTTAAAAAAATCTGTGCAATCAGGTATAATCCTTAGTTTGTACTCTAAGGTTATACTAATGAAATTAATTGTTGGATTAGGCAATCCCGGTAGAATTTACAAATACTGCCGGCACAATATCGGGTTCCTGGTAATAGATAAACTAGCTAAAGGCTGGGGAATTAAAATAAAACCGGAAACAAGAATAAAGGCCTGCCTGGGCAGGGGTTGTATTGAAGGCAAGGAGGTAGTTTTAGCCAAGCCCCTTTCTTTTATGAACCTCTCAGGTTATCCAGTTAATCTGCTATTTAAAAAATATAATTTTAAGCCTCAGGATATGCTGGTAGTTTTTGATGATTTGGATTTAGACTGGGGTAAAATTCGCCTTCGCACAAGAGGCGGTTCCGGAGGCCATAAGGGAGTGGAGTCTATAATACAAACGCTCTCCAGCCGGGATTTTCCGCGCCTTCGTTTTGGCATAGGCAGGCCTAAGAGTAAACCAGGAGTCAGCGACTATGTTTTAAGTAGGTGGACGAGCAGGGAGAAAAAAGAGCTGGCCGGTTATTTAGAAACAGTTGCCGATTGTTGCACTACCTGGATGGCTTGCGGTATCAACAAGGCAATGAATAAATTTAACTAAAAACTAAGCCCAGGCTTATAGAGCGCAAGGATAGATAAGCCTTAGGGCTGAGGTTAATTCGTCCCGCTGAGTGTAGTAAAATTATGGTCCCTAGAAATCGCGTTGCGATTTCAGGGATTATATCCCGGAGATTCTGTGAATCTCTCGGGAAACAGAATTTTACTGCATCTTACGAAGCGGGGCTCATTAAGGAGAGTAGATGAATACTTATGAAGCAATGTTTCTAATCGATGATAAGCTTGATGAAAAATCGGCTGAAGGAGTACTAGAGCAGGCTAAAGAGATGATTACTAAAGAGGGTGGTGAAATTATTTCTTCCCGCCTCTGGACAGATAAACGAAAATTAACCTTTCCGATAAAGAAAAAAGAGGAAGCCAGGTATTATCTGGTTAATTTTAA
>JAHJCI010000178.1 GCA_018813085.1 Candidatus Omnitrophota bacterium
GGATTATATTAATCCTGCCGCAAATACCGTAGATTATGTAATACTATTTATTCCAAACGAGCAGATTTATGCTTTTATAAACGAGTCTGACAGCTCCATATTGGATGAAGCGCTTAGAAACAAGGTAATTCTTTGTTCTCCGCTTACCCTTTATGCAATCCTTGCCGTTATCAGGCAGGCGGTAGATAATTTCAACCTAGAGAAGACAGCCGGCCAAATACTGCAGCTTTTGGGAACGTTTAATAAGCAATGGGGCCTGTTTATTGAATCCATGGACAAGATGGGTAAAAGAATAGACGATGCGCGCAGTGAATTCGATGCTCTGGTTTCTACGCGGCGCAATCAACTCGAACGCCCGCTTAGGCAAATCGAGCAACTTCGCACAAGAAACAGCCAGAATATAGAAATACTTCCTGATGAAAGTAAGCAAGTCTCCGAAGAATCCCAGGAAACAGAAGAATAATGCCAAACTCTCTTTATCATTCCCCCATTTGTATATATTAGAGGCATCAGCTGGTTCAGGAAAGACAAAGAGGCTGGCTGAGCGCTATGTCGATTTTCTGCTCCATTATTCCAGAAAGGCTCCCCTGCCCTTTAATTTCCGCAATATCTTAGCGATTACCTTTACCAATGAAGCCGCAGTACAAATGAAGCAGGAAATCCTCAAAACCCTGAAGGTAGAAGCGCTTCTTAAAAAAAGAGGCAATTCTTCGGCAACATTACAGATTGTTGATGAAATCATCAGGAATTTCTCAGATTTTTCCGTACGTACAATCGATAGCTTTGTGCACAGCCTTTTAGTTGCCTCCAGCCTTGAACTTAAGCTTCCTCCTGATTACGAAATTATGCCCCAGCCCCAGCCCTATTTAGAATATGTACTGGATGCGTTTTTAGACGAGATCATTGATAATCAAGAGATAAGGCAGCTATTCCTGGATTTCCTAAACCATTTTCTGGTAATAGAGAGCCAGAAAAGCTGGAATGTTAAAACAATATTGCTGGGCCTATTGAAGAAATTTTACCGCGAGGAAAACGGCCGGGCTAAGTTATTCAGGCAGCTCGGTCCGGATTTAGATTTGAACCAGGCAGAGCAGGAGTTAAAAAAAGAGATTAGGCAGTTCCTGCGTTCCTTAAGCGTTTATAATGATATCAACCAGAAATTCGCCAAGGGGTTGTCTTCTTCTTTAGAGGAATCAGGGCCGAGCTTTATTAAGGGCATTAACCGTTATATACATAAGGCCCTTATTCCAGGAAGCGGTATTTTAAATAAAAGCGCGGCAGAGCCCTCCCAAGCACTAAACCGGCAGTGGCAGGAGCTGAATGTCCAGTATAATAATTACGCGCACGCATTTACCTGGCTGCGTTACAGCTTGTACCTGAAGGTTTTTGTTCAGTTCCGCCAGCGTTTAGAAGACTTTAAGAAAGACAAGAGAATTGTTTTTCTTGATGAATTAAACAGAAAAGCAAGGGCTTTCCTGACCAGCGAAGGCCTGTTGCCTGCTGAAATTTATTATAAATTATCCCTGGTAATTTATCATTACCTGATTGACGAATTTCAAGATACTAATATTCTGCAGTGGGAAAATATCCAGGCCTTGGTCGAGGATGCGCTTTCCAAGGGCGGGTCTTTATTCTACGTAGGGGATAAGAAGCAGGCGATTTACCGCTTCCGTGGAGGAGAGGTAGAATTATTCGATTTAATTAAGGCCAGATTTCAAAAACAGGTAGGGCAAGTGTATGAAGATGTTATGCTTTCGAATTACCGCTCCCGGGAGGCCATCGTTGAATTCAACAACAGGGTTTTCGCCCGCGCAAACTTAGAAAATTTTATCAGCCAGTTCCGGCAGTTAAACCAGGATTTTCAGAATAAAATATTAGACGTATTTAAAGACAGCCAACAGAAGGCCGCAGGCAAAAATCCCGACGGCGGTTATGTAAGAATGGAAATCATTGAGTGCGACAATAAACAAGAACTGCAGGATTATGTGAATATTTCCTTGAACCGGGTTATTGCTGAAATTTCCGGAAGGTTCAATTACCGCGATATTTTAATCTTAGTGCGCGATAACAAAGAGGCTGAGGCATTGGCAGATTTTCTGCTTAGAAAGGGCTATCCTGTCTCTGCTTCGCGGACAATCAGCATACGAGAGAATTATCTTATACAGCAGATAATCTCTTTGCTTAGATTTCTTAATTCTCCCATTGATGAGCTCTCTTTTGCAAATTTTATCCTTGGGGATATTTTTCTTAAGGCAACGCATATCGATTTCCGGAAGCTAGAGTTATGGATGCAGGAGGGTAAGCTGAATAAAAGAGAGGGCGCGCTTTACAGGCAGTTCCGTTCGGCCTTTGAAGGAATTTGGCAGGAATATCTGCAATACCTGTTTGGTGCCGTAGGCTTTCTGCCGGTTTATGATTTAGTTGAAGCGATTTTCAAGAAGTTTAAACTTGAGGAAAATTTTAATTACCTCAGTGCTTTTCTGCAAAGGCTTCTGGAAATCGTAAACGGATTACAACAGGAGGGCAGGAATTCACTTTCTGAATTTCTAGACTGGTTTGAGGCTGCCGAGGACGAAGATTTGTTTGTGCGCCTGCCTGTAGGTTTGGACGCGATTAGAATCCTGACAATCCATAAAGCTAAAGGCCTATCAGCTCCCGTAGTAATCCTGCCTTATGCGGCTTTGGAAATCAAGGCAGCTTCAGGCGCTTTTGAGGCATCCAAGGTTGTTCATGAAACCCCCGAGGGGCTATATCTTCTCTATTTACAGAAAGAGATTTGCCAGCATCACCCCAGGCTTGCTGGAATTTATCAACGTGAATATTTTCAATCTTTCTTAGATGAATTAAATTGCCTTTATGTGGCTTTTACGCGAGCAGAAAGCGAGTTATATATATTTGTCCCGGCCAAGGTTAATCGTACGAGCAATCCTTTGATTAATTTGTTATTCAGCGAAGAGGAGAAGCTTAAGGAATTCGGCAAAAAGAGCGCAGGCAGCCTCAGGCGCAGGCCTTTAGATAGCGAGGTCACGCAAAGAACCAGCCCTGTACGCAGATTAGCGCAGCATAATTCGATTAATATACTTAAGGAGCAGTTGATTCATAGACAAGAGGTTATTTCATCTCATGCCAGGCGGTTGATTAGCCGGGGGGAGGCCCTGCATTATCTTCTGGCTCAGATTAGCCCTGCGGTTTTTTTAGCTTCACCCGCCTCATACGCTCGAGGCATTGAGGATGTTTGCCGTTCCTTCAGTTATCCTGATTCGGCAGAGATAAAAGATTGCCTTTTCGATTTTCTGCAGCAGCCCGAGGTGCGGGAATTCTTTGTCCCGGGATTCATGGCTTTTAACGAAAAAGAAGTAATTGATAAACGCGGTAATCTTAAGCGTATTGACCGTCTCATATTTAAAGAAGATAAGATTTTGATTATTGATTATAAGACCGGGGAAGGCTATCAGAAAGAACATTCGGCGCAGATAGAGGAATACGCCGCGCTTATAAAAGAGATTTATCCCGGGAAACAGCTTCAAGGTTACCTTGTTTACGTTGATGCGAAGCAAGTCTGTAAGGTTTTGCTATAATAATGAAGATTCTGGTTAAGGTTAAAACAGGCGCAAGAGAAGACGGGTTAATAAAAACAGGCGATAATCAGTTCTCGGCCAGGGTTAAACAAAGGCCCTATAAGGATGAGGCCAATAGCGCTGTTATAAAAGTTTTGGCCGAATATTTCGGGGTTGCTAAATCATGCATTGAACTTACAAAAGGGCATAAGTCAAAACAAAAGACCTTCCAGGTCATGGGTGTCCCGCAAAACTTAAGGAGTGAATAAATGAAGGTAAGAACCAAACAACTAAACTTAAAAACCAGAGGAGCGGGTGATTTAATAAATATTACCCAGAGAATCCAGGATACCCTGGAAGAGGAGGGCTTTCAAGAGGGAGCGTTGACTGTATTTGTAGTTGGTTCGACCGCAGCTATAACCACATTTGAATATGAGCCGGGCATGATATCCGATATTAAAGATTTGTATGAGAGAATCGCTCCTTCGAATAAATCTTATGCGCACGATGAAACCTGGGGCGATGCCAATGGCTTCAGCCATGTACGCGCCGCTTTGCAAGGGCCCTCGCTGGTAATTCCTTATAATAGCGCAAAGCTTATCCTGGGAACCTGGCAGCAGATTGTCTTAGCTGAGTTTGATACAAGGCCGCGGCAGAGAAAAGTAATTTTACAGTTTATCGGAGAATAAGTAATGCATATAAAAAAACAAGGAGTTTATAAAACAATCATTACCCGAAGGACTATCCGCTGCTTTAAACAAAAACCGCTATCCGCATTTATATTAAAAAGGTTGATAAATGCCGCGCGGCTTGCTCCTTCGGCAGCTAACCTGCAACCCCTGGAATTTATTGTTGTTTGTAATCAATCTATTTGTAATAAGATTTTTTTAAATCTTAAGTGGGCCGCATATATTGCTCCGGAAGGGACGCCTACGGCGGGTAAAAGGCCGGTTGCCTATATAGCGGTATTGGTTGCTAGAACCAAAGCCCGGTTAAAATACGCAGCTTATGATGTTGGCGCGGCGGTCCAGAATATTCTTTTAACTGCCTGGGAGCATGGCATAGGCGCCTGCTGGATTCAGTCTATCGGCCGCCGTAAAATAAAGAAAATTTTAAATACCAGAGAAGATTATCGGCTGGATTCGATTATTGCCCTGGGCTACCGGGATGAATGGCCGGTTGCAGAAGATTTCAAGGGAACAGTTAAATACTGGAAAGATAAAAAAGGCCGCTTACACGTGCCCAAGAGAAAGCTAAGCGAGGTGTATAAGATAATATGAAAGCCTATAGTAAATATCTCTGGTTTAATACCAAGAATAAGCAGGAGATGATTAACATCACTCCCGAGGTTCGTAAGGCATTGAAGGAAAGCGGCGTAGGGGAAGGCCTTTGCCTGGTTAATGCCATGCACATAACCTCGAGCGTGTTTATTAATGACGATGAAAAAGGATTGCACCAGGATTTTGGCTTATGGCTTGATAAAATAGCGCCTTTTGAGAAGAGCGTTTATAAGCATAACCTGACCGGCGAGGATAATGCTTGCGCGCATCTTAAGCGTACGATTATGGGCCGCGAGGTTGTAGTTGCCATTACTGCAGGGAAGCTTGATTTCGGGCCCTGGGAGCAAATTTTTTACGGAGAATTCGACGGACGCCGCAGGAAACGCGTATTGATTAAAATTATAGGTGAATAATGCCCGGTGATTACTTCGACTTTAATGCTAGAGAAGAACTTCCCGAGGAAAATTCTTCTGAAAAAATGGACTGTCTTCATTGCAAGAAGCCGATTCCCTCAGGCAGCCTGTTTTGCCTTTATTGCGGCGAGCCTGTTTCTTCGGGCAGAAAGAATATTTGGCTAGCGATTACGGTAATTTTTGTTTTGCTTTTCTTTATTCTATTGATACTTATAAGAGTATGAAGAAAATACCTCCCAGTAATCTAATCGAAATGTTGAATTTAACGGCAGCTATGTACCCTAACCAGGTAGCTCTATATTGCCTTGATAAAAAATTGACTTACGCAGAACTTGCTTCTACTTCCGATCGCCTTGCCCACGGTCTGCAAAATCTGGGGCTTGCCGAGGCCAGCCGGTTGGGGATATTTCTCTCTAATTCGATAGAATTTATTATTGCTTATTTTGCTATCATTAAAGCAGGCTTTACGGTTGTGCCTATAAATAATATGTTTAAGCAGCCAGAAGCGGAATTTATTATTCAAGATGCACAAATACCCGCGGTAATAACCTGCCTGAACTTTCTTAATGTTATCGCACCGCTTAAAAGCAAGGAGGGATATTTAAAACATCTAATTTTAATTGACGGGGTAACGGAAGATTCACTCAATTTTTATGAAATTATCGAGAGAACAAAAGCCGGCCTGAAGCCGGCAAGGGTAAATAAAGAAAGCGTTGCTTCCATCCTCTATACCTCAGGCACCACCGGCCAGCCAAAGGGGGCGATGCTTACGCACAATAACTTTCTATCTAACTCTGTTGCCTGTATTACTGCCATAAAGGCCAGGAAGTCCGATAACTTCATATGCCTGCTTCCCATGTTTCACTCTTTTGCCTGGACGGTATGCGTATTGATGCCTTTATACATAGGGGCAAGTATAACCATCGTTGATTCATTGAGGCCTTTTCGTAAGATTATCAGGAACGTAATTAAAAAAAAGGTGAGTGTTTTTGTCGGCATCCCTTCTATTTTTCATATTCTTGCCCAGATGCATATTCCCGCCGTTTTCACAGCACGCATATTGAAAATGATAGACCCTTTGAGGGTCTGTATTTCCGGGGCAGCAGCATTGCCCAGTGAGGTTTTAGAAAGATTCGAGGCAAAATTTAAGGTTCCTCTTTTAGAGGGATACGGATTAACAGAAGCCTCTCCGGTGGTGTCTTTAAACCCAATGAGGGGAGCAAGAAAGCCGGGCTCAGTGGGGCTTGTCATCAAAGGCGTTGAGGTTAAGATAGTTGCCCAGGATGCTATTTCCCTGCCGGCCGGAGAAATCGGCGAGCTGCTTGTAAGGGGAGAAAACGTAATGCAGGGTTATTTCAAGAATGCCCAGGCAACCAGAGAGACTCTGAAAGAGGGATGGCTTTATACGGGCGATCTGAGTAAAATGGATCAAGACTGCTACATTTATATAGTAGACAGGAAAAAAGAGATGATTAACGTGCGGGGTTTGAATGTTTACCCTGCCGAGATAGAAAAATTATTACTAAAGCATCCTAAGATAAAAGAGGCGGCTGTCATAGGCACTAAAGACAGGTTTAAGGGAGAAGTGCCCAAGGCCTTTATTGTTATAAAAGAGGGAGAAGTTTTATCCAGGCAGGAAATCATTGCGTATCTACGTAGCAGCCTGGCAATGTTTAAGATCCCCAAATTTATTGAGTTTAGAGAGGGCCTGCCTAAAACCGCAACAGGCAAGGTCGCCAAAAGGCAATTGGCCTAATTATATTATGGCACAGATGAGCACAGATTAGAAGATGCAAGATGAGCGCAGATAGTAATTCGGATTTGTGCTAATCTGTGAATGCGTTTATTTAATGCAAGTATATATCTGTGATTATCTGTGGATGAAGACAATATGAGCAAGATTTATAGCGTTGGTTTTGACGTTGATCTAATTGAACTCTTAACTGGCTTTCTTTTAAAAGAACATAAGGCCAATCCGCAGGATTTATCCTCTAGCGCCGTTGTTTTTCCCGGGAAGAGGCCGCAGTTCTATTTAAGAAACGCCTTATCCGGACGGATTAAAAAACCGTTCCTGCCCCCCTGTATCTTTTCTATCGAGGAATTTATACAATACCTGGCGAAAAAGAGTATTGAACTCGCTGCATCCGGTAAGGACAGTTCCGGTGAACTCAACATTTCTTCAATCAGCTGCCAGCCGGCTAGCCTTATAGATGCCTGTTTTCTGGTACATAAGGCAATCCAGAAATTAAATCTAACCTATCTTAATTGGCAGAAGCAATTGGAGTTTGAGCATTTTTTTCTATGGGCAAAAAGAATTTTCAACTTTTTAGAAGAGCTGGATAAAGAACAGGTAACAGAAAGGCAGCTCTTAGATTTAGAGGAGAACGCACAAATCGGGCTCCCCTTGCCGGAATATGTTAATAGGCTGCTTGAAAATATCAGCCAGATACAGGCGGGTTTTCACGGCCTCTTAAACGAATATAAGTTAACGACTTCTGGCCTTAATTATTTGACCGCCGCGCAGTCAATAGATAAAATCTGCCTGAGCGAATTTAAACAGATCTATTTTATGGGGCTTTTTGCCCTCAATGCTTGCGAAAAGAAAATTATCAAGCATCTTTTAGAAGAAGGCCAAGCCGTATTGTTTTGGCAGAAAGACGAGGATAACTGGTCGATATTTGAAGAATTGGGAATTTTTTTTAACGCTTCTACAGAAATAATCCGGCCCGGCTCTAAATACCCCAAAATTAAAATTTACGAAGGATTCGATATACATTCTCAGGCCGAAGGAGCCAGGAGGGTACTTTCAGAACTGGAAGATTTAGATAATACCTGTATAGTCCTGCCGCAGGCAGATGCTTTGATGCCCTTACTTCATCAGGCGCTTCCGGATAATTTGAAAAGCTACAATATCTCTTTAGGCTACTCCTTAAAAGGCACCCCTATATACGCCTTGATAAAGATGATTATACAGCTAGAGGAGAGAAAAAGGCATGATGGCAGTTTTTATATCAAGGATTATTTGAATGTCTTGATGCACCCCTACATAAAAAATATCTCAAAAGACGGATGCAGCGCGGATGATACGCGTATTTTAATCCATAAGATTGAAGAAGCATTGCTGGGGATAGATAAAAGCATAAGCCTCGGGCGCAAGCCGTTTATTAAGCTGGAGGATATTGAAAATAACCAGCTTATTTTTCAGGCAGCCGCAAAGCTTATAAACGATGCCGGCTTTCCTCAGGTACAAGTCTCAAGCCTGGAGGAACAATTAAAAATTATACACCGAATATTCGTCTCTCTCTTTGAGGGATGCCTGAAGCTTGTTGATTTTGTACGGGCTACCCAGAAGATGATTTACTTCATTTTTGAAAAAAGCAGGATTTCATCAGATATTTTTGCGGGAGAAGCCTGTGCGGCTTTTTTATCGCTACTGGATAAGCTGGGAGCCTCCCTTTTTAAAAATGAAGAGTTAAAACTTAAAAATACATTTTTTGAATTACTTAAGACCTATCTTGTCTTTGAAAATATCCCTTTTCAAGGCACCCCCCTGCGGGGCCTTCAGATTTTGGGCCTGCTTGAGACCCGCAATCTAAAATTCAAGAACCTTATTGTCCTGGATCTCAATGAAGGCTTGCTGCCTAAGGCAAATAAAGGAGAATCGTTCATACCGGAAGGAGTCTTCCCTATTTTAGGCCTGCCTCATTACCATAAAAGGGAAGAGATCATGCGTTACCATTTCCGCCGGCTCCTGGGTTCTTCGGATAACGCATTTCTTTTCTACCAGGCCTCTTCGCTTAATAAAGAATCCAGGTCAAGATTTATAGAAGAAATAATCTGGCAGGAAGAGAAAAAGAGCAATAAGCTATATGACTCAGATAAGATTCAGCGTATTGAGTTTAGCTTGGCTCCGGCCAGAGAGGGCTTTGCTCTGAAGAAAACAGACAAGGCGCTTGAGATTATTAAGGAAAATATATTTTCCCCCACAAGCCTGGACAGGTATTTATACTGTCCGGCACAATTTTATTTCCGCTACTGCCTGGGGTTAAAGGAAAAAGAATCTATTCCCGAGGAGATTGAGGCATCTGAGATCGGGAATTTTCTGCATGCCCTACTGCGGGATTTTTATGCCTTATTTCTGAATAAGGACCTTAATCTAGACGATAGCGCCCGGGATTACCTGTTTGAACTTAAAGATAAAAAAATGAAAGAGTTTTTCCCTCAGGCTAGTGGTGAACAGTTTTTATTGAGTAAAATAATAGATTATAAATTAAAATCCTTCTTGTTATCCGAAACAAAGAGAAAAGAAAAGATAAAAATATTATATCTGGAGCAAGAGCTGCCTTTGGATCTGCAAAAAATAACAATTAATACCGATTTCGGCCAGGCCTGTTTAAGGGGCAAGCTTGACCGTGTGGACGAAAGGATAATCAAAGGCAAGAAGCGTATTGTTATTCTGGATTATAAGACCGGAAGGTATAAGCTGCCCAGGAAAATTATTAGCGCAGAAATGCTTGCTACCAGGGAAGGCATAAAGAAGGCAATCGGTTCATTCCAGCTGCCTCTTTATGTTTATCTTTTTTCTAAGTCTAGCAAGATACCTCCTTCGCTGATTGAAGCAAGCTTTTATTCTTTACGCGATATAAAAGAAGAATTCCTCTTCGGTAGTTTCGATAGCGCAAAGATCTTTGAGGTTTACTTGACTGCTGCCAGAACTCTGCTTTCTGAGATTATGGACCCAGCTTTTGAGTTTGTACGTGATGATTCTGATGAGTATTACTGCCGCTGGTGTCCCTTTCCCAGCTTGTGTAAAAGATAGGTTTATTTCTTGAAGAAAAAGACATTTTTTCCCGTGACGGATAGAGGCTTATAAAAATGGATGAGTTTGCTCTATTAAGAGAGAAACTGGATGAGGCAATTACCTATGGCAGGATAGAACTGGCCGGCCAGCTGGCGAATGAGGGATTGGCCAGGAGCGAGGCTAAAGAATCTTTGGGGGAGAGCGAGTATTTTAAGGCCCAGATAGAGATAATTAAGGGAAACTATTTTGAAGCAATCAGGCATTTTGACCAGGCAATCAGCTTCAACCCCCGCGACGGTGCAGCATTTAATGACCGGGCATTATGCATGGTAGAATTAGGCATTATTGAGGAGGCCTTTTATTATTTTGATAAAGGCATAGAAGTAGAGCCGGATTATGCTACCGTTTATCATAATAAAGGATGGCTGCTTAATCAGATCGGCAGGCATCAGGAAGCAATTGCCTATTTCAGAAAGGCGTTAGAGTTAGACCCCGCTCGCGCTGTTACTTATGAAAATTTAGGGGATGCTTTTTTAAATCTTACCGATTACCGCCTGGCTTTGGAGGCTTATCAGGAGGCAATTGGCTTGCTAAAACCAGGTTATTCTGATATAAAGGAGCAGATAGTTAAACAGATAGAATTAGTTAAAGATAAAATGAATAAAGAGAGGCAGTGACGCTATGGATCTGCAGGATAAATGGAATAAAGCGCTGAGCGATACAGAAATCATAAGGTCCAGGTTTGCGTATTTGCCTACTTTTGAGAACAAAAGCATCCCTTATATATTTTTGGCAGCCTCCAGCGTTAATCTGGGCGATACGGTTTTACGCAGGGGCAAGATTTTGGTAAACCGCCCGGCTATTATTCTTCCCGAAGATACGCCCCAATTCGAAGGTTTCGATTTTGAGAAAAACTATCAGGTTAACGCCGATATGGTGCGGATGTTTTTACTGATAAGAGGGATATCATTTCCTTCTTTAAAATACGAACACGAAGTCTCCAGCCTGGATATTTATGAGGGCCCTTTGGAAAAAGCAAAGGGTTATTTCAGGCATGAATTAGAAAGAACCGAGGATGTGGAAACCGGGCTTATTGCCGGCCCCGAGGATTGTTGGGAATTTTCGCTGCTTATATACGTAGGCTTATTAGTTAGCAGGTCTCTGCCTTCTGACCTCAGGCGGCTCTGGGAGAAATTCAGAGATAAATTACGTTAGGGATAATATTACTTAAAGAACAACCCTTAAAATCATCTTTAAACGATGCTGGGAAGAATTTTTCTGGCGGTATTAATATTCTCCTCTTTTATTTTTGCCTATTTGAGATATTTTGAAAGCAAGGGTATTTATTATCCGACAAAAGATATAAGCTTAAGCCCCGCTGATATCGGTATCAAATATGAGGATATTTTTTTTACAACCGAAGACGGCGCGAGATTGAATGGGTGGTTTATCCCGCAGGAGAAGCCGCGCGGGACTTTGCTTTTCTGCCACGGCAATGCCGGTAATATTGGAGACCGCGTTGAGTTTGTCGGTATCTTTTATAAGCTTAACCTGAACGTATTAATTTTCGATTACCGGGGTTATGGCAGGAGTCAGGGCAGGCCTTCGGAGGAGGGTTTATATAAAGATGCCCAGGCAGCTTATCGCTATTTACTTAGCCGCAAAGATATCAACAAATCCCCGATTATAATTTACGGCAAGTCAATCGGAGCAAATGTAGCAATAGACTTGGCTTCTAAAGTTAATACGGTTGCCCTTATTGTAGATAGCGCATTTACCTCTGCCTGCGATATGGGTAGGAAATTATTTCCTTACCTTCCTGTAAAATGGGTGATTACGGTTAAGTTTGATGCCTTGGCAAAGATAAAAGAAATTAACATCCCAAAGTTAATTATTCACAGCAGGGATGATGAAATTGTGCCATTTAAGATGGGTCAGAGGCTTTTTGAAGCTGCCCCGCAGCCAAAGGAATTCTACCCGATGCGCGGGGGGCACAATGAAGCAATCTTCATAGCAGGGCAGGAATATGCTTCCAGGATAGACAAATTCCTTAGTAAATATCTTTTCCGTCCTTAAAAGGGATTGCCAAAAAATCTAAAAACAGGGTAATCCCTGATTAAAAGATTAAAAAATAGATTACACAGATTTCATGCTATAGGTAGTCCGCCTGGGGAGCAAAATCTCATTGGTAAAATCTTTACAATCTTTCCTGCCTCTGGCGGGATTCCGTTGTAGCGGGAAAATAATCTGTGTAATCAGAGATCGCCGTCGCTTTAGGATCTTAGGACTTTTTCAGCGACCTCTAAAATTATTGTTTTTAGCTGTTTATTGTGATAGTATGTGCTCGATAAAAGCCGGTTTATTGAATATTCAACAAAGCAAATAAAAATATGCAGGGAAAACTCAAAAAAGGCCTTGGGCTTCTGGATGTTTTTTGCATTGCTTCAGGAGCGATGATCAGTTCCGGCTTATTTGTTTTGCCCGGTATTGCCTCCTCCAAGGTTGGTCCCGCCTTATTTCTTTCCTATATAATAGCCTCTTTTCTGGCTGTGCCTACGATGCTTAGTCAGGCGGAGTTAGTTACGGCAATGCCTCGCGCAGGAGGCGATTACTTTTATATCAGTAGAAGCATGGGTTTTGTCGCCGGGTTAATCGGCGGTCTGGGCAGTTGGTTTGCTTTAAGTTTTAAGGGGGCTTTCGCTCTTATCGGTATGGCGGCTTATGCCGAATTAGTAACTCCCATCCCTATAAAAATCTTAGCCCTTGGTTTTTGCCTGTTTTTCATAATTATTAATCTTATCGGAGTGAAAGAAGCAGCCAGGACACAGCTGGTCGTAGTAACTGTTTTATTTGCTACGCTAATTTTCTATATTGTTTTTGGTTTTCCCTCCATCCATATCGAAAGATATGTTCCCTTTGCGCCGCACGGATTCAGTTCGGTATTTGCTACCGCAGCCTTAATATTTATTTCTTACGGCGGATTAACCAAGGTTGCCTCTGTAGCCGAAGAGGTCAGAAATCCAGGGCGCAATATTCCCCTGGGCATGATCCTTTCCTTGATTATTGTCGGAGTGATTTATGCCTTGGTGGTATTTATTACTACCGGCCTGCTTACTGCAGACAAGCTTCATTCTTCCCTTACCCCTATTTCTGACGGGGCGCAGACATTTTTGGGCATTCCCGGCATGATTATTATGGCGATTGCTGCCTTAATGGCATTTATTTCTACTGCTAACGCGGCAATCATGTCTGCCTCGCGCTATCCGATAGCAATGAGCCGGGATAAACTCATGCCTTCTTTCCTGGAGAGAATAAACACGAAATTTAAAACACCGCATTATTCCATATTGTTTACAGGGTTATTTATGGCCTTAGCAATATTATTTCTAGGGCTGGAGCTTTTGGTTAAAGTAGCTTCTGCATTATTGATACTGCTTTATATTCTTGCAAATCTTGCTGTAATTATTATGCGCGAAAGCAAGATCCAAAACTATCAGCCTACATTTCGCTCTCCCCTTTATCCGGGAATGCAGATATTGGGTATATTAGGGTGCGGATTCTTATTGGCGGAGATGGGGACAGAGATACTCTCTTTAAGCGGCCTTTTTATTGTAGCTGCCTTGGTATGGTATTTGATTTATGCCGGCATCAAGGTGGAAAAGGAATACGCGCTTATCCACGTAATCGAACGCATTATTAATAAAGAATTAACTTCCGGAAGCCTGCCTAAGGAGTTAAAGGGAATCTTAAGGGAGCGCGATGAAATAGTGGAGGATAGATTCGACCACCTGATAAAAGAAAGTATTGTTCTGGATTTAGAGGATTCCTTGACAATGGATGAATTCTTTAGGCATGTAAGTTCTGTTTTAGCCCGGGGTTTAGACATAGACGCAGATAAGCTATGTCGCGACTTTATTAAGAGAGAAAAGGAGTCCAGTACTGTTATAAGGCCAGGGCTTGCCATCCCCCACATTATAGTCTCCGGTAAGCAGAGCTTTAAGATTGTTCTTGCTCGCGCAAAGCAGGGGATATATTTTGCCAAGTCCGCAGAGCCGGTTCATACTGTTTTTGTGCTGCTGAGCACTAAAGATGAACGTAATTTTCATTTGCGCGCGCTGGCGGCTATTGCCCAGATTTGTCAACAGCGGGAATTTGACAATAATTGGATGAGTGCGCGCAATATCGAAGAGTTGAGGGATATTATTTTATTGGCGGAAAGAAAACGCTTTGGTACAAGATAGGGGGCGATTACCGGGATGTTTATCTTATCTAATTTTTTATTGGCGTTTGCCAGGGTATTAGAAATTATACTGACAATAATGTACTGGTTAATCCTTATTCGCGCACTGATCAGCTGGGTGAATCCTGACCCCCATAACCCTATAGTTCAATTTTTATATAAAACAACCGAACCGATTCTCTGCCTCATAAGAAAATTACTACCCCTGGATTTTCGTTTCGGCGTTGATATCTCTCCGATTATCGCATTTCTGGCAATATGGTTCTTAAGGTCATTCCTGGTTAAAACCTTAATCGATATTAGTTTAAGATTAAGATAGGGCGAAGAAGCTTATGAAGCGTAAAAGCATCCTAATCTTATTATCCATTTTTCTTTTTGGCAGCTTTTGTTTTGCACAAGAATGGAAGGTCTTGCGCTCGATACACTTTATTATCCATTACAAGGAAGCCCCGATGAGATTCCTGGATAAAATACGGGATTACGCCGAGGATTATTATCGCGAGATCACAGAGGAACTGGGTTTCAGGCGTAAGAAATTCTGGACCTGGGAAAACAGGGCGAAGATTTATGTTTATGATTCCCACGATGATTACCTGGAAGCAACAGGCATGGCTTCCTGGTCTTCGGCAAGCGTCGATTATCATAACAAAATAATAAATACCTATCCCGATGCCCCTGAGTTTTTCGCAAATGTCCTGGTACATGAATTAACCCATATTATTTTCCGCGAATATGTCGGCTTTAACCCTAGCGTGCCGTTATGGCTTGAGGAAGGGGTAGCTACTTTTACGGAAAAGAAAAAAAATGCCGGCCGCATCATTGCCGGGCTCAAGGCGCTGGATAAAAACGGCGTTTTGTTCGGCCTTAAAGAATTAACCGCGATGAATAATGTTTTATCCTTCTCCCAGGATAAAGCAAACGTATTTTACGCCCAAAGCTTCGGACTGGTTTATTTTCTGGTCGATAAGTTCGGCAGGGATGATTTTGCCGACTTTTGCTTTTCCTTAAGAAAAGGCAGGAGCTTGGAAAAAAGTTTATATTTTGCTTACAATATCAGAGGGCTGGATGAGTTAGAGGATGAGTGGAGGCGGAATTTATTTAACTAAGCCTTTCAGATAGCATGCCTATAGAGAGCAATAATTTTATTAAATTCTTAGGAACCGCTGGAGCGCGTTTTGTAATGATTAAACAGCTGCGTGCTTCCGCAGGCATATGGGTTTCATCCGGCAGTAAAAATATTCTAATTGACCCCGGCCCGGGCAGTATTGTCCATTGTAACCGCAGCCGGCCTAAGCTTGACCCCACTAAGTTAGACGCCATTATTCTTACTCATCGGCATTTAGACCACGCAGGCGATATCAATGTGATGATTGAGGCAATGACCGAGGGAGGTTTTAAAAAAAGAGGCATCCTTTTTTGCCCCGGCGATGCCTTGGACGATGATCCGGTTGTCTTAAGGCATACGCGTAATTTTCTGAATAAAATCCAGGTATTAAAAGCACTTTCGCAATACAAGGTTGGCGATTTTGTATTTTATACATCAATGAGGCACCGTCATCCGGTAGAGACCTACGGAATTAAATTCAAGATAGGTGGCAGTTCTCTTGCGATTTTGACTGATACGCAGTATTTCTCCGGGCTTGAGGATTTTTATTGCGCAGACATATTAATTATCTCTGTGGTATTCTATCAGCCCCGCCCAGAAATAGAGCATCTTAGCCTTGCTGAGGCAAGGCGGATTATCAGCCAGATAAGGCCCAGAAAAACAATCCTTACTCATTTTGGCATGACAATGCTTAAGGCAAAACCCCACCTGGTTGCCCGTAAGTTGACTGAAGAGTTGGGAAGCGAAGTAGTTGCCGCCTATGACGGAATGACGCTTCGACTTTAATGAGCCCCGACGTATCGTCGGGATAGTTCGGATAAATAACTTACGTTCGCTGCGTAAGTTATAGTATCACTTATGAAAACAGCAGTTTTATATAACAGCCAGTTAGAAAAATACAGCTTCGGCAAGGGTCATCCTTTTGGGGGAGATAGATTCAGTGTTTTTTTTAAATTTTTTAAAACACGCTTTTGCCCCTATAAAGACCAGCTGGAATTAATCCAGCCCGAGCCGGCAGATGATAAAATGCTGGAATTAGTACACAGCCGGCATTACATTCAGAC
>JAHJCI010000179.1 GCA_018813085.1 Candidatus Omnitrophota bacterium
TGTTAAAAATAGTGTAATCACCCGCCATGACACTTCTTAAATTTAATTGGCTTACCGGTCTGAGGGTCAATCGCACCGCAGGGACAGGGATCATTACGGCCTACTTTTTCGTATGCTTTAGACTGCCCCTTGCCTGCTAGAGCAGAATCAGGCGCATAAGTTAAAGGCCTCTCTTTTGAGGCAGGTTCCTCCTGCGGCCTTTGGAAGCCGGAGATACCGGGATGTAAAAACTCCTGCCCTGATAGCCTGAATATGCCTTTTATCTTCTCTGATGCTACAGGGTGAATTTTAAAAAGTAGCTCAATTACGTCTTCCCGAATAGCGGTAACCATCTGGTCAAACATTATAAATGCCTCGCGCTTATATTCAAGCAAAGGGTCACGCTGCCCGACTGCCCGCAGGCCAATACCCTCCCTTAAATCATCCATTGCGTAAAGGTGATCTTTCCATTTGGCATCAATAATCTGCAAGAGGACCATTCGCTGAAAATTTTGCATTTCATCGGCACCGATGGCTTCCTCTTTTTCTGCATAAGCCTTGCCTAAAATCTGCTGAACCTGTTCCTTGATCTGCACTGGCGATAAATTTAAAAAGTCCTCTTTATTAACTTTAAGCCTGAACTTTAAATAAAGCTTATTTATCAGCCCGGTTAAATCGTAAGAATCCTGGTCTGCATCAGATAAACAAACATCGCAGTAATCTTCGATGACTGCCCGCATCATATCTGATATTTGTTCTTTAATCGAACTACCTCGCAGAATCTGGCGCCTCTGGCCATATATAACTTCGCGCTGCTTATTCATCACATTATCATATTCAAGAAGATGCTTTCGAATCTCGAAATTCTGCTCTTCTACTCTTCGCTGAGCAATCTCAATGGATTTGCTCACCCAAGGATGCTCAATAACCTGTCCGTCTTCAAGCCCAAGCCTATCCATAATGCCTATCAACCTGTCAGAGCCGAAAAGCCGCATTAAATCATCCTTCAGGGAAACATAAAAACGCGAGGAGCCGGGGTCTCCCTGCCTGCCTGCACGGCCGCGTAACTGATTGTCAATACGGCGGGCTTCATGCCGCTCGGTACCCAAAACATGTAACCCTCCCAACTCAACTACCTGCCTATGTTCTTCTTGCGATTCTCGTCTTAGTTTTGCCAGAAACTCCTGATATTTCCCGGAATTATCTTCGCCCTGTTGTGAATTTTCTTGCTCTTGAAATAAACTCTTGGCTATATACTCGGGATTGCCTCCTAATAGTATATCGGTTCCTCTACCGGCCATGTTTGTAGCAATGGTCACTGCCTTATGCCTTCCTGCCTGCGCAACAATCCGAGCTTCAGAATCATGATACTTTGCATTAAGTACCTGATGGGAAATACCGCGCCTTTTTAACATCATCGAAAGGTGTTCTGATTTTTCTATGGAAATAGTTCCTACCAGAACCGGCCTGCCCTGGCTGTTAAGGCTGGCTATCTCCTCTACTACTGCTTCGAATTTCTCCCCTTCCGTTTTATAAATACAGTCGGGGTGATTGGTCCGGATAAGCGCGCAATTGGTCGGAACCACAACCACGTCCAATTGATAAATAGCTTTAAACTCCGCTGCCTCGGAAAAGGCAGTTCTGGTCATGCCGGATAACTTCTCATACATACGGAAATAATTCTGAAAAGTAACTGTTGCCAGGGTCTGATTTTCGCGTTCAATTCTTAATCCTTCTTTTGCTTCAACCGCCTGATGCAGGCCATCAGACCAGCGCCTTCCCGGCATAAGCCGCCCTGTAAATTCATCAACTATAATGACCTGCCCGTCTTTAATAACGTAATCAACGTCTCTTGAAAAGAATTCTTTTGCCCGGAGTGCAGCCATAGCATGGTGGCGGTATTCAATAGTATCCATACTATGCAGGTCTTCTACGCCGAAAGCCCGCGCTACCTTTGACTCCCCCTCCTCGTTAAGGGCAATTGTTTTATTCTTTTCGTCTGCCACATAATCGAACCCACTGGATAAATCTTCACCTTTGTATTTGGCGTTAATCTCATCTTTCTCGGTAATTCTGCGCCCTTTAAGAGAACGGGTTATCTTTTCTGCTGCGTAATATTTATCCGTGGAGGCCTCGGTGGGCCCGGAAATAATCAAAGGCGTGCGCGCCTCATCAATCAATATGGAATCTACCTCGTCAACGATGGCATAGAAAAACGGACGTTGCACTAAATCGCCCCAGGAATATTTCATATTATCGCGCAAATAGTCAAACCCGAATTCGTTATTGGTGCCGTATGTAATATCGCAAGAGTAAGCCTGCCTTCTTGACTGATCATCCATCTCGTGCTGAATAAACCCTACCGTAAGCCCTAAAAATTCAAAAACCGGGCCCATCCATTCTGCATCGCGCCGGGCAAGATAGTCGTTTACCGTAATAATATGAACGCCCCTGTTAAGAAGCGCGTTTAAATATGCGGGTAAAGTTGCAACCAGAGTCTTGCCTTCTCCGGTAGCCATCTCAACAATCCTGCCTTCATGAAGCACCACTCCTCCGGCAATCTGAACGTCAAAATGCCTCATGCCTATCGTACGCAGGCTTGCTTCGCGAACAACAGCAAAAGCCTCCGGGAGTATGCCGGAAAATATCTTATTGCGCGATGATTTTAACTTTTCCTTGGCTCTTTCTCTTTCTTCCGGCATTGCCACCGACGCTAATAAATCCTCCTGTTCTTTAATTTCGCTTTCATAACGCCTGGATTCTTTATTTATTTCTTCCCTGAGCCAACTGGTCTTCTGGCGTAATTCTTCGTCGGAAAGCTTCTCTATCAACGGTTCTAATTTATTTACGCTGTCGACGACTGAGGATAATTCTGTCATTTTATTTACAGAAGATAAAGACATCTCAGAATGCAGGGTAATATTTACACCGCTGTAACGCCGCTTAATGAAATTCTGTTTATTATTTAAAATTGTTCTTTTAATAAAACTCAACATCCGTCCCTCACTCCGTTCGGTAGTAACCAGAGTACAGATTACAGAAAACAGATTTTCTAA
>JAHJCI010000180.1 GCA_018813085.1 Candidatus Omnitrophota bacterium
CCTCTCTTTAGAGCGGTATTAAGAACTTGTTATATATAAAGCAGTTATAACATAGCGGGGTGTCCCTTTAGGGGACGTCCCCCTTGGTTAGTTTTCCGGCTCTAAGTATACCTTAATTTTGCGGCGAAGCTCTTCTGCCTTCTGCTTCTGCTCTGGTTCGGAAGAAGATTCGGTTCCCAGTGATTGAGAAACTCCTATCATCCTTTCCTGCAATGCCGCGTTTAACCTTATTGTCGTTGTAAGGTCTTGCAGGGTTCTCTCCTGGCGTTTTTTAGCATCGCCCAGGTCGTTCTCCATCCTGGTTGAATGAGACTTCAAAAGCAGCAGTTCTTCATTCAAGGCAGTAACTTCTTGTTTCTTGCGGTCGAGCTCCATCTCTTTCTCTGCCAATACATCGGAAAGGTGCCCGATCTGCCCCTTAAGGCTATCATAGAGTATATTTACTTCCTTGAGCCGGGATTCCTTTTGTGTAAGCTCTCTTTCTGACTGGCCCTTAACAGCATCGGCTTTATTAATCTGCGCTGTCAATGCTTTATTCATCTCTTCTTTATTAGCTAATTCACCACCAAGGGCATTCAGGTTCTTCTTAAGGGAATCTATTAATCCCTCCTTATTGGATATCTCTTTTTGTAATTCCTTCAATTGATACTGCAGTGTAAGCTTCTCTGCTTCTATTTTCTTAACTTCTTCTTTGTTTATGTTACTTTTAGTAATATTATCTTCTAATTTGGCCAACTCCGCCTGTAGGCTGTTTAGATTCCCCTTTGAGCTTACGGCCTCCGTCTTTGTCTTATCTAATTCCAGTTCTTTTTTAACTAAAATCTCGGTCAAATGCCTGATCTGCTCCCTTGTCTGTTCGTAGAGGTCGCTTACATCCCTGACATTTTTCATGCGCGCAATTTCTTCCCTGAGTTTCTCTTTTTCCCCTACCAGGGCAGTTATTGATTCCTCCTGACGCTTAACCTCTTCTTCTGCCTTTATCAACTTTGCCTCTTGAAACTTATACTCCGAAGAAAGTTGTTTGAAATTAGCGGCTTCGCTTTTTGCAACAGTAAGCTCTTCCTCTAATTTTTTAATCTTATCCTGCATTGCCAAAACCTCTACCTTAAGGCGGGGCACTGACTGGCTCTGGTTATCCAGTTCCCACATTTTACGGGAGAGCTCTTGAGAAATCTGGCTTATCTGTATTTTTAAATTTTCGTTGACCTGGTTTAGCTTATCAATAGTCTTTTGCTGTTGAGCGATTGTAAGTTCCAATGAGGCCTTTCCCTTATTCTGTTCTGATAAACCTAACTCCAACTCCTTAACCTCTTTTGCTTTTGCTTCTAAATCTTTTTTCACTTGTTCGAGGTTTCCCTGTAAAACCTGGATGGGGGCTTCTTGTCTATCAATTCCTTTCTGAAGTTTTGCTAAGTCTCTTTCTAAAGATGACTTTTCTACTTTTAACTGGTTAATCGTATCTTCCAGAGAACGATTGGTATCAAAAAGAGACAAGCGCTCCTCTTGTAACCTGGCAACTTCTTCCTTAATTTTTTCAAATTCAAGGTCTTTACGCTGTCCTGTTTTCTGTAAGGTTTCTATTTCATTCTTAAGCGGGGCTATCTTAGCCCTTTCGATATTAGCAACCTCTTGTTTGGCGGCCTTTAAGTCTTCCATAACGCGCATAAGTTCACGGGTTGTATTCTCCAGGCGGCTAGACATGTTCAGGTTTGCGTCCTTCATTCCGCCGGTCTCGCTTCTTAACTGGCTTAATTCTTTGTTTAACTTCTCCACGTTTGCTTCTGCCGCCAGCAACGCCTGCCTGAGCGCCGGAGATTCGTTAAGCTGGCTTATCTCTCTTTCTTTTTGCTTCAGGGAAGCGCGTAGATTCGCGACCTCTGCTTCTGCCTGGCGCAGGTTCTGCTTAAAGAGCTCCCCCTCCTGTAAAGTCTCTTTTAATTGGCTGTCCAGCTCAGTATTGGAAATCTTGACTTCTTTTAAGTCAAGATTAATCTTAACGGCAAATAATGCAGAGGCAATAAAGGCAAAAGCCATTAAAACTATTAATAATGTTTTCAGCATAAAGCTCCTATCTTAAGCGTCCTTATCAGTAGGCGAAGAGACTACTTCCATGATATAAACCGTCGGGCTATCGGCTAAATTAATCTGCCTTGTAGAATTTAACCTTCTGCCGGAAGAATCAAGCTGTATCTTTACCAGCGGCCGTAAGGGCAATGCAGCATTGCCCTTTATAACCTCACCGATCTCCTTGGTATTTAAACGCACAAAAGTACCCATAGGAAAGATGCCGATTTCTTCGATTAAAACTTTAACTAATTTATTATCGAATGTTTTTTTACTCCCTAAAATCATCTTGATGGCTTCAAGGGGCGAGTATTTATCGCGATATGGCCGTACATGTATCATTGCCTCATATACGTCGCTTAAGCCGACTATTTGAGCATATTCACTGATATTGCCGTTTTCTATGCCGCGCGGATAACCAGAACCGTCAAAACGTTCATGCTCCTGGTTTATAACCTCGAAAACATGTCCGCCCGGTTGAGGCCTGATTTTTTCAAGAATCTCCATCCCGGTAACAACATGCTCTTTAACCTTGTTATATTCATGCAAGTTTAACCTTCTGGGCTGTGATATGATATCTCTATACCGGCTCAGTCCGATATCATGAAAAATCGCAGCAGCTCCCAGCTCAACTAACTCTGATGAATTATAATTTAATACCTTTGCAAGGAGTATGGATATAATACAAACATTTACTACATGATAATATAAAAAATCCTCGGGCTGCGTGTAACCAGCCAAAACAGCCTTTAATAACATTTCTTTCGAATTTTGCGAATCTATTGATTCAACTATACGCTCAATCAAAGAATTAATAGAAGGCATAATAACTGATTCTTCTAATTCTGCCCCGTATATCTTGCGGGAAAGAGCCACGGCATCAGAGTATAATGCGCTGTCAAAAGGGGTATTCTCATTTTTTGATTGCTGGCCTGCGGTTGAGGAAAAACTTATTTTATCTTCCCGGGGCGGCTCTTTCTTTGCCTCCTCTGGCTTTTCCTGCTTTATCCGGGAAAAACTTATTCCTACCCCGGAAAAACTATCTTCTTCTTTATGCTTCTTAAAAATATCGGAAAAATTAATCTTATCTCCCATTTTCTTTTTTCTCTTCTTTGGAGGGCGAAAGCAGTTGCATATCCTCGCTTGCCCGCAAAACCAGCTCCTTATTGATTCTTCTTAAGCCTGCAGAAAAACCCGCTAACAAAGCTAAATCAGCAAGATTATTAATCTCTCTGGGTATGCCGCCTGAACAAATATATAGCTGTTTATAGGACTCTTCTTCGAATATCTCCCCGGCTGAGCCGGCTACCTTTAAGCGCTGCTGGATATATCCTTTTGTCTCGGCTTCATCTAACTCCCGCAGGTGAAATTTAACCGAAATTCTTTGTTTCAGTTGAGGCATGTTAACTACTCTTTCTATCAGCTCCGGCTGCCCGATGAG
>JAHJCI010000181.1 GCA_018813085.1 Candidatus Omnitrophota bacterium
AATCATTTTTATGTCGGTGTATGCTACCAGGGTATTCGGCTTAAGCGAAGCTCAGATAATCAATCTTATCATTTTCTCGGCATTGTTTGCTATTTTGGGCAGTTTTTATTCCGGATATATCAGCGACCGCATCGGTTACAAGAAGAGCCTGTTAATTATTTTTGTTTTGTGGGCGGTTTGCCTGGTTTTAGGCGCGCTGGCAAGGAGCGTGCTATTCTATTGGTTTATCGGCCCGTTGGTAGGCGTAGCTCTTGGTTCGACCTGGGTAGTTTTTCGGGCGCTGGCAATTAAAATCGCTCCCCCTGAGAATGTCGGGCAGGTCTTCGGTTTATTCAGCTTAACCAGCTATGTTTCCGCGATTGTGGGAGCGCTTTTCTGGGGAGGTGTCCTCTGGTTTTTTTCTTGCCTGGGGGCATTGGGTTACAGGCTGGCATTATTCAGCCTGCTGGTTCTACTTTTACCCGGCTTTTTTTACCTCATGCGCATGCATCCGGAATCTAAATATTCAAAATATAAGCGTCAATAATGCAAGACTTGGTTATTCATAATATATTCAGCCAGGTTGCCGCCAGAATTCCCCGCGAGGTTGCATTACAGGCCAAAGAAGGCAGCCGCTGGGTAAGGTTTAGTTACGGCGAAGTAGAAAAAGCTGCAGTGAGTATTGCAGCTTTTTTAGTTAAAGAGGGGTATAAAAAAGGCGAATGCGCCGGCATTATACTGGAGAATTCTTGCCAATGGGGCATCATTTACCTGGGGATGATGTACGCAGGGCTTACCTGTGTTGCCCTTGATTGCGAGTTGGCTTCAGAGGACCTGGATAATATATTCCGTGATTGCCGTCCGGTAATTATATTTACCTCTTTGAATATTTACCGTAACAAACTCGTCGATATTGCTTATAAGGTTGGAAATATCATTGTTGATTCAGGAGATTTCGAAAGAATCAAGGCAGGTTCTGAAGATATAACCTTACCTGAAGTATTGCCTTCGGACGTTGCCTCGCTTATTTATACTTCAGGAACTACAGCAAGGCCCAAAGGCGTTGTTCTTACTCATGGAAATTTCTGCAGTAACTTCCGCAGCATCGAGAAATTAGCTATCTGTACAGGCAAGGATAACTTCTTATCCATACTTCCGCTGTATCATACTTATGCTTTTATGGTTACCCTTCTATACCCTCTTCTGATAGGTGCTAAGATTACTTATGCCAAAGCTTTTAAGCCTGAAGATTTAACTCAGGTAATCAAAGAGGCGAATGTGTCTATTCTGACAGGAGTACCACAGCTTTTTTCTTTAATACGCAAGGCAATATTTGATAAGTTTAAGAGCCTGCCTTTTTGGGTGCGGCCGCTGGTTATGCCGGCAATAAGAAAAAAAATACGTAATAAATTTGGTAAAGCCTTAAGATTATTTATTAGCGGAGGAGCAAGGCTTGAGCCCAGGATAGGAAAAGATTTATCAAGCCTGGGATTTCAGGTTATAGAAGGCTACGGGCTTACCGAGACTTCTCCGGTGGTGACTTTTAATCCTCCCGGGAAGCAGAAATTCGGCACGGTAGGTAAGCCTATTCCCGATGTCCAGATAAAGATTGTCAATCCTGACGAAGACGGGGTAGGGGAGGTGTTTATTAAGGGGCCTAACCTGATGCAGGGGTATTTCAGGCAGCCTGATTTGACCGCTTCCCTTAAATCGGAAGACGGCTGGTTTAATTCCCAGGATTTAGGTTATTTTGATAAAGAGGGGTATCTTGTTTTGACTGGGCGAAAAAAAGACGTTATCGTCCTTAGCTCCGGTAAGAATATTTATCCCGATGAGCTGGAGGAATATTATATCCAGAGCCCTTATATAAAAGAAATATGTATTCTGGAGAAGATCGACGAAAAATTTCAACAGCAGGTAAAGTTGCTCTTTGCCGTAGTTGTACCTGATTTTGGGTATTTCCGTAAAGAGAAGGAGTTAAATGTCAGAGACAAGCTTCGCTGGGAGCTGGAGAATTTATCTGCTAAATTACCGGCCTATAAGCGCATTATGGGATTTGTCGTTAGTAAAGACGAGCTGCCGCGTACGCGCTTAAAGAAGATTAAGAGGTTTGAGATTTATCAAAGGTTCCTGGGTTATGCTTCTTCACAAGAGGCAGAAAAAGAGGAATTACTTTCGAGCGAAGATAAGGTTATCCTGGATTCAGCCGCCGCCGGAAAGATTATCAGTTACCTGGCTTTTCAGCTGAATAAAGCGGTTAGCTTAAACAGCCATCTGGAGTTGGATTTGGGAATCGATTCTTTAGGGAGGGTAGAGTTAGCTTCGGGATTAGAATCAATTCTCTCGATAGAAATCCCCCAGGAACTTATCGACAGCGTACTAACCGTGAAAGAATTAATT
>JAHJCI010000182.1 GCA_018813085.1 Candidatus Omnitrophota bacterium
GAAAGGACCTTTTTTTACTGACCTGGGCATAAGAATCTCCTCTAGCCTAACGCTTCTTTATAATAAATTTATCCGAGTATTTCTTTTTTCTTCTTGTTTTATAACCTTTTGTAGGTTGGCCCCATCTTGAAACCGGATGAGGATTACCTTGTCCGGCTTTTCCTTCTCCTCCACCATGCGGATGGTCGACCGGATTCATTGCTACGCCTCTAACGGTAGGGCGTACTCCTAGCCATCTCATGCGCCCTGCCTTGCCGTAGGATTTCTCTTCATGCTCTATATTACTTAGTTGGCCGATTGTAGCAAAACAATCTGGATGTATTAACCTGACTTCTCCTGAAGGCATTCTCAGATGAATTATCCTGTCTTCCTTGGCAATAACTTGAGCATAGCTGCCTGCGCTTCTGATTATCTGCCCTCCCTTTCCGGGAGTTAGTTCGATATTATGAATCATTGAGCCTTGTGGTATGTAGCGTATCGGCATAGAATTACCGGTTTTTATCTCTGTCTGCGGGTTACGGGAAGAAATTACCGAATCACCAACCTTCAAGCCCAAAGGAGCCAGAATATACCTTTTGTCCTTGTCTTCATATTCGACTAAAGCTATCCTTGCAGAGCGGTTAGGGTCATACTCGATTGAAACAACCTTGCCCGGCATATCAAATTTATTACGTTTAAAATCTATAAGCCGGTACATCCGCTTATGTCCACCGCCCTTATGCCATACAGTAAGGCGACCGTACGAATTTCTTCCACCGGACTTCTTCAGCGGCCTGATTAATGATTTCTCCGGCTTATCTTTGGTAATTTCAGAGAAATCACACAGCCTTGTCCAGCGCATTGAAGGTGTTGTTGGTTTATATTTTTTAATTCCCATATTTTAATAACCCTTGTTTAACCAACCTCTATTTTTTGGCCCTTAACTAAAGTTACAACGGCTCTTTTATAATCGGGGGTCTTCCCAAGCTGATACCTGATTCTTCTTAATTTACCGGGCAATACATAAGTATTTACTTTTTTTACTTTAACTTTATATATTTCCTGCACGGCTTTTTTTATTTCTGGTTTATTAGCTTTTATATCTACCAGAAAAAGATACTTTTGCATAGGCTCTTGTGTAGTTGATTTTTCGGTTCTTAGCAAAGCTTTTATTATTTGATAGGGTGATTTCATTTCTTAAGCGATATTTCCTTTTTGATTCTGTTTACTAAAATTTCAAGCGCCTTAACGGTGATAATCAGCTTGCGTGCCTTTAGAACATCATAAGCATTGACATCGCCTGCCCTGCTGATGTTAAAAGCGGCGATATTCCTAAAACTTAAATCTAGATTTTTATCAATTCGCTCTGTCATCAGTAAAATTTTTTTTCCGTTTAGCTTCAACCCGGACAATATATTTACGGCTTCTTTAGTTTTAGGCACTTCAATCTTTAATTCATCGACAACAATAAGGTTCTCTTCCTCCAGTTTTGCATTAAGGCTTGATTTTAAAGCAAGTAGTTTTATCTTTTTGGGTATTTTAAATGAAAAATCGCGCTTAAGTGGCCCAAAAATGGTACCTCCCTTTCTCCATAAAGGCGACCTTATCGAGCCTACGCGCGCACGCCCCGTACCTTTCTGTCTCCAGGGCTTTCTGCCTCCGCCTGAAACTTCACCGCGGGTTTTAGTAGTAGCCAGGCCTTTTCTTGCGCCCGACCTGTACATCTGAACCGACTGGTAGAGAACAGATGTATTAACCTCACCGTCAAAAACAACAGGGTCTAAATCCAGTTTCTCTACCTGTTTGCCTTTCTGATTATATACTGTTATTTTACTCATTATTCTTTTGTTTTTTCTTCTTTGCTAGCCTGATAATTATTTTACTGTTTCTATGGCCCGGAACGGCTCCTTTAACTACCAGGAGATTATTCTCTTTATTCAGCTTTAAGACCTGTAAATTCTGGACCGTAACTTTCTTATTGCCCATATGGCCCGGCATGTGCCTTCCTTTTAAAACTCGGCTGGGCGAAGCGCTGGCGCCGATAGAGCCAACGCGCCGGTGCGACATCGAACCGTGGCTCTGAGGTCCTCCGCTCCAGTTCCAACGTTTCATGCCGCCCTGGAATCCCTTTCCTTTGGAAACTCCGGAAATATCAACAAAGTCTCCTTCTTTTAATAACCCCTCAGAATCATTACCTGTATCCGCGGAAGGTTCTGTTTCGATTACGGTTGCAGGTAAACGCGCTCCCGCTTCAGAGAAAATATGAGTGATCCCGAGTTTTTTTCCTAAAAGTATTGCCATTTTGTTTAACTTTCTGATTAATAACTTGAAAATGGAAATTTATTATAATCTGCTGCCTTGAGTATAAGTTTTAACCGCCGTCAGTTGATTACCGGCCATTAAGCGCCAACTTATTTTATTTCAACGTCTACCCCGGCCGGCAAATTTAATTTTCTAAGCGCATCGACTGTTTTAGATGTTGGCTCAAGTATCTCAAGAAGCCTCTTGTGAATAGATAATGAGAATTGTTCACGAGACCTCTTATCGATCACCGGCGAACGCAAGACAGTATAAATCTCCCTCTTGGTCGGTAGAGGTACCGGTCCGTGCAAAACGGCTCCGGTCCTGCGAACAGTCTGTACGATATCGCTTACCGTTTGATCCAAGAGCCGATGGTCATATGCCTTAAGCTTGATGCGAATTTTTTCCATTGTCAATTTTCTTTAATTGGTTACCCGGCTTTATTAGGCGATTATTTCAGAAACTACTCCTGCGCCTACTGTACGCCCGCCTTCTCGTATAGCAAAACGAGATTCTTTCTCTAAGGCAACTGGGGTAATTAATTCTACTTCTAAATTAGCGTTGTCTCCGGGCATAATCATTTCAACTCCCTGCGCTAGCTTTGACGACCCAGTAACGTCTGTGGTGCGAAAATAAAACTGGGGACGGTAGCCGCTGAAAAATGGAGTATGCCTTCCACCTTCTTCTTTGGTTAAAACGTAAACCTGAGCCTTAAATTTTGTATGGGGGGTGATAGACTTAGGAGCAGCAATAACCATGCCTCGCTCAAGTTCTTTTTTGTCAATACCCCTTAAAAGCAGCCCAACATTATCTCCGGCCTGCGCTTCATCAAGGAGCTTTCTGAACATTTCAACTCCGGTGATAACTGTTTTCTGCGGCTCAGGGCGTAATCCGACGATTTCGACTTCGTCATTAATCTTAATCTTTCCACGCTCTACCCTGCCTGTGCCTACAGTACCGCGGCCTTCAATGGTAAATACGTCTTCAATTGCCATAAGAAAAGGCTTATCCATATCTCTTTTCGGCTGAGTAATAAATTCATCAACTGCCTTCATTAAATCCAGGATTGGTTTGCAGTTTGGGCAATCATCCTTATTACAATTGCAATTCATTGCATTTAATGCACTTCCCTTGATAATCGGCGTCTTATCTCCGGGGAATTCGTACTTAGTAAGTAAATCCCTGACTTCCATTTCGACTAAATCCACCAATTCAGCATCTGTAACCATATCGATTTTGTTAAGAAACACGACAATCGTAGGAACGTTTACCTGGCGGGCCAGAAGTATATGCTCGCGAGTCTGTGGCATAGGTCCATCGGCAGCAGAAACTACCAATATCGCTCCGTCCATCTGGGCAGCGCCTGTTATCATATTCTTGATATAGTCGGCGTGTCCGGGACAGTCGATATGCGCGTAATGGCGATTCACAGTTTGATACTCAACGTGCGCAATGTTAATAGTTACTCCTCTTTCCTTTTCTTCCGGTGCGTTATCAATGGAATCGAATGTCCTGGCATCTGCCAAGCCTCTTTTATTCAATACCTGCGTAATCGCCGAAGTCAGTGTTGTTTTTCCATGGTCTACATGGCCAATTGTCCCGATGTTTAAATGTGGTTTTGAACGAACAAATTTCTCTTTAGCCATTCTTGCCTCCTTTTTTTGCCATTCTACCGTCGGTATTAATTATCATAAACATATCGATTTGCCTCTTTTAGCGGCGATGGCATACCTGTCTCTGTTTTTGAACAGAAACGTTCATACCTACACCAACAATCTTTTCAGCTATATTTGAAGGCACCTCGGCGTAATGCGAGGGCTCCATTGAATAAGTTGCCCGGCCTTGCGTTAATGACCTCAATGTAGTAGAGTAATTAAATATTTCAGCAAGCGGAACAAAAACACGTATAATACGCAAATGTTTTCTCTGGTTCAAGGCGTTAACCTTCCCCCTACGAGCGTTTAAATCTCCTAAAATTTGCCCTACATATTCCTCGGGTACTATAATTTCCATGTCCATTACCGGTTCCAGCAGCATAGAACAGCCTTTTCTAAGCCCGTCGGTAATAGCTATTCCAGCTGCCATTTGAAAGGATAATTCCGAAGAGTCAACATCATGATAACTTCCGTCTAAGAGCGTAAAAGCAATATCGACAAGAGGATATCCTGCCAAAATACCGCTTTTAGCCGAAAGCATTACCCCTTCTTCAACCGAAGCTATAAACTCAGCAGGAATCGCTCCGCTTTTAATTTTACTTCTAAAGGTTATGCCTGTACCGGGAATTTCCTGTGGCTGCATCTGAATTACCACGTGTGCGTATTGGCCTTTGCCTCCTGTTTGTTGAATGAACTTACCCGTAGTAACAACCTTCTTTGTAATTGTTTCCCTGTAAGAAACCTGCGGCTGGCCGATTTTAGCCTCGATCGTAAAATCTCTCATTATTCTGTCTACGGCGACTTCCAAATGAAGTTGTCCCATTCCCGATATCAGAGTCTGTCCGGTATCGGAATTGTAATTTACCGTAAATGTAGGGTCTTCTTCAGCCAGCTTCCTTAGCCCCTGGCTTAATTTATCCTGGTCTTCGCTGCTGCGAGGTTCTATGCTCATTGAAATAACCGGCTCGGGGAAACGAATTTTCTCGATTAGAATCGGAGCCTCTTTATCGCAGAGCGTATCGCCTGTTTTGGTTTCTTTAAATCCGATCACCGCAGCTATATCCCCTGCTGCGATACTCTCAACAATTTCCTGCCTGTTAGCATGCATGTGCACTATCTTTGTAACCTTTTCGTTTAATCTTTGCGCGACGTTATAGACACTTTCACCGACTGTAAGTTGCCCAGAATATACACGGACAAAATAAAGCCTTCCAACATAGGGATCAGTCATAGTCTTAAAACACAAGGCGCAAAAAGGAGCGTCATAATCAACCGATCTTTCTTCGTAATCTCCTGTTTCCGGCTCTATTCCTTTTACAGGGGGAACATCAGCAGGCGAAGGAAGATAATCGCAAATTGCGTCTAGAAGCGGTTGTATTCCTTTATTTTTTAAAGAGGAGCCGCAAAGTACGGGTATAAATCTATTGACTAAAACGCCCCGGCGTATTGCCGTTTTTATCTCTTCGATACTAATAGGCTTTACATTAACAAACTTATCCATGATAAGTTCATTTGCTTCAGCCAGTCTCTCAATAAGAATATCTCGGTATTTCTTTACAGGAGCAGCGTAATCTTCGGGGATTGCCTTAATTTCGTATTTTTTCCCCGAATCATCGCTATATTGAATTAAATTTTCGTTAATTAAGTCGATTATTCCCTTAAAACTGTCTTCGCTGCCGTAAGGAATCTGAATTGCTGCAGCATTTGCAGCTAAGTGAGAGTGCATTTGGTCCAGGGTGGCGAAAAAATCCGCTCCCACCCTGTCAATCTTATTTACATAGGCTATCCGGGCAACATTATAATGATCTGCCTGTCGCCAAACCGTCTCTGACTGCGGCTCTACTCCTCCTACAGCGCAAAATATTACGACTACTCCGTCTAAAACCTTCAACGACCTCTCTACTTCAACCATAAAATCCACGTGTCCCGGAGTATCGATTATATTTATCAGGTTACTGCTCCAGGTGCAAGTAGTAGCTGCAGCGGTAATGGTGATACCTCTTTCCTGCTCCTGAACCATCCAGTCCATGGCAGCGGTGCCAAGGTCTACTTCGCCTATTTTATAAGACTTGCCGGTAAAATAAAGTATGCGCTCGGTAGTTGTAGTTTTTCCGGCGTCTATATGAGCGATAAAACCTATATTGCGAATTTGATTAAGTTTATTCATTCAGTTACCATCTAAAATGGGCAAAAGCGCGGTTTGCCTCTGCCATCTTATGTAAATCGTCTCTTTTTTTGATCGATGGACCTTCGCTCTTAAAAGCAGAAAGCAGTTCATCAGCCAGTTTCTGCTCCATGGGTTTGCCTTTTTTTTGCCTAGCAAAGTCCCTTATCCAGCGAAGAGCAAGTGATACGCCGCGTGCTTTATTAACCTCGATGGGGACTTGGTAATTAGCTCCGCCGATTCTGCGTGATTTTACCTCTAAATGCGGCCGTACATTATCAAGGGCCTTATGAAATACCTTTAATACATCTGGCTCAGTGGTTTTTTGACTTACTATTTCAAAAGCGCCGTAAACTATCTGTTCGGCAACCGCCTTTTCGCCCCGAAGCATAACCATGTTAATAAACTTGCTCACCGTTTTACTGTTAAATTTCGGGTCTGGCATTACTTCCCTATTCTGTGCTTTGCGTCTTCTCATCCGTCCCTCGCTTCTCTCGGGAGTAACTAGATTACAGAGAACAGATTACAGAAAAGGATTTTTCTGGTTTCACTGCTCTGGTTTCTGGTTTCTTTATTCATTTAGGCCTTTTTGTCCCGTATTTAGACCTTGATCTTTTTCTATCTGCGACGCCGGCAGTATCCAGCGTTCCTCGGACGATATGATAACGTACGCCCGGTAAATCCTTTACGCGTCCGCCTCTGACTAAAACAATTGAGTGTTCCTGCAAGTTATGGCCTTCCCCGGGAATATAAGAGGTAACTTCAATACCCGTAGTTAACCTTACTCTGGCAATTTTACGCAAAGCCGAATTAGGCTTCTTAGGCGTCATTGTTCTTACCTGCACACAAACTCCCCTTCTCTGAGGGCATAATTTCAAAGCAGGTGATTTGGTTTTTTTCGTTTTAGCACTGCGTCCCTTTCTGATTAATTGAGAAATAGTCGGCATTATTTTTCCTTATCCTCTTTTACTACTTGAATATCTCTATGTTTAGAAAATCCTGTTCCTGCGGGAATTAAACGGCCGACAATAACGTTCTCTTTAAGGCCGTAGAGGTAGTCACGTTTGCCGGAAGCAGCAGCATCAGCCAAAACACGCGTAGTTTCCTGAAAACTTGCTGCTGAAATAAAGCTCTCGGTATTCAAGGATGCCTTGGTTATTCCTTGCAGCTGGGGAGTTGCCGAAGCTGTCTTCTTGTCATTTTTCTTTACGCGGGCGTTCTCTTTTTTAAATCTCCATCTATCTACATATTCACCGGAGAGAAATTCCGTATCACCCGCATCTTCTATGCGTACCTTTCTTAACATTTGCCTGATAATTAACTCAATATGTTTGTCGTTTATCTCTACACCTTGCAGCCGGTAAACTTCCTGAACCTCATTTACCAAGTATTCCTGCAGTGCTTTGTCTCCGCAGACTCGAAGTATGTCTTGAAGAACTACCGGCCCGTCGGTAAGCTGTTGGCCTGCGGCAACGCGGTCGCCCTTATAAACATTAGGATGCTTGCCGTGAGGAATGACATATTCCCTCTGCATACCTGTTGGGGAACGCACGATAATTACACGCTGTCCTTTTTTCACTTCACCGAATTCAATAAAACCGTCTATTTCGCTGATAAGTGCGGGGTTCTTCGGACGCCTGGCTTCAAACAACTCGGCAACGCGGGGTAAACCACCTGTAATATCTCTTGTCTTTCCTGCCAAGCGCGGTGTTTTGGCCAATAAATCACCTGCCTTGACCCTGTGCCCGTCTTTAACTATAACATGCGCTCCAATGGGAATGGGATAAATACCTAAGACTTCTGATTTATCATCAACTATTAACATCTGCGGATGATATTCAGGCTTATGCTCAATAACCACATATTCCGTTACTTTGGTGACCGGATTGAATTCTTCTTCCAGGGTGTTGCCGATAATCAAATCTTCGTATCTAACCTTGCCTGTAACTTCTGTGAGTACCGGAGATGTATAGGGATCCCAATTTATAAAGGCGATTCCCTTATTTATTTCTTTTTCTTCGGCAACTGAAATCGAAGCGCCGTGAGGAATAGGATAACGCTCAAGTTCCCTGCCTTCTTTATCATTAATACTGACTGATCCGTTACGATTAAGCACTAAATATTCGTTATTTTTTAGGACCGTACGTAGGTTGTGATATTTTACAATTCCTTTATTTCTGGATTTTATAGAAGAGCGTTCAATAATCCTTGATGCGGTTCCGCCGATATGGAAGGTACGCATTGTCAACTGTGTACCCGGTTCACCGATACTTTGGGCGGCAATTATACCAACTGCTTCCCCGAGTTCTATTGTGATACCGCGTGCTAAATTCCTGCCATAACATTTAGCGCAAACTCCGCGTTCGGTTTCGCAGGTAAGTACGCTGCGAATCCTGACTTTTTCCATGCCTAATCTTTCAATGATTTCTGCCTTTTCTTCTATAATCTCGCTTCCCTGCTCAACGATGACTTCATCAGTAATAATATCTACAATATTGTCGAGTGCCGTGCGGCCTATAATTCTCTCTGCAAGCGAAACCACTACCTCGTCTCCCTCAATAATGGCAGAGACCGTGATTCCGTTTAAGGTTCCGCAATCATCCTCAAGCACGATTACTTCCTGTGCGACGTCAACAAGCCTGCGCGTTAAATATCCGGCATCAGCAGTCTTCAGCGCCGTATCGGCAAGGCCCTTTCTTGCACCGTGAGTAGAAATAAAATATTCTAAAACCGTTAAACCTTCACGGAAATTTGCCAGGATAGGGCTTTCTATAATTTCACCCGAAGGCTTTGCCATAAGGCCTCTCATGCCTGCCAACTGCCTTACCTGCAGGCGCGAGCCTCTTGCTCCAGAATCCGCCATCATGAATATGGGATTAAACGAATCCATGCCGCTGAAGAGATAATCGGCAACCCTGTCGGTTGCATGCGTCCAGATATCGACAACCCGGTTATACCTTTCTCTCTGGGTGATAATGCCTTTTTGGTACTGCTCTTCAACCTTATGAACCTGGTCTTGTGCCTTCTTTAAGACCTCGCTTTTTTCTTTTGGTATCTTAAGGTCTTCTACGGCTATGGATATTCCGCCTAAAGTAGCATACTCGAAGCCTAAAATCTTAATGTCATCCAGCAGCTTAATTGTGTGCGAGTGGCCAAAGCGTTTATAACATTCCTGTATAACATCTGCGACGTTCTTTTTATTTAATTCATTATTAACGAATCCAAATTCTTCGGGCAGGAGCCTGTTGAAAATAACTCTTCCCGGCGTAGTGGGTATGATCTGGGTGACTTCCGTGACCCTGTGTTCTTCTAAAATATAATTCCTGTTTAATCTTAATTTTATTTTTGCATGCAAATCTATAACATCGTCGTTTAAGGCGCTGATAACTTCATCGGGGTGGCCAAAAACCTTGCCTTCTCCCCTGCAGCCGGATTTTTCCTTACTTAAATAAGAGCATCCTAAAATAATATCCTGCGTAGGGCTGGTAATCGGCCTACCGTTAGCAGGAGAAAATATATTATTTACGGATAGCATGATCAAGCGCGCTTCCATCTGCGCCTCTAAGGACAGGGGTACATGCACTGCCATCTGGTCTCCGTCGAAGTCAGCATTAAAAGAACTACAAACCAGAGGGTGGATTTTAATTGATTTACTTTCGATTAGCTTAGGCTGGAATGCCTGTATGCTTAAGCGGTGCAAAGTAGGTGCGCGATTAAGCAGAATCGGATGATCGTTGATTACTTCTTCCAGGATATCCCAAACCTCAACCTTGCCGCGCTCAACCATCCTGCGGGCTCCTTTTATGGTATGCACAAAGCCTTTTTCGCGTAATTTTCTGATAATAAAAGGTTCGAAAAGTTCTACTGCCATTTGCTTAGGCAAGCCGCACTCATGCATTTTAAGGTTGGGGCCGACAACGATTACGGAGCGGCCAGAGTAATCAACGCGTTTACCTAAAAGATTCTGCCGGAAACGCCCCTGCTTGCCTTTCAGCATGTCTGAAAGTGACTTCAGCGGGCGGTTATTTGCCGTAAGTACTGCCCTGCCATGCCTGCCATTATCCAGAATCGCATCCACTGCTTCCTGCAGCATCCTTTTTTCATTTCGAATTATGATATCCGGTGCTTTTAAATCAATAAGTTTTTTCAGGCGGTTATTGCGATTAATTACCCTGCGGTATAAATCATTTAAGTCTGAAGTTGCGAACCTGCCTCCATCTAGCGGAACAAGCGGCCTTAAATCAGGCGGTATTACCGGTATTACGTCAAGGATCATCCATTCCGCGCGGTTTCCGGACTTTTTTAGATCCTGGATAATTTTTAATGTCTTCAGGATCTTGCGGTTATTTAAAACCTCTTTGGAATTTGCTAGATGCCTTTTAAGTTTGTTTATCAGGCTATCCAGGTCCAGCTCCTCGAGCATTGTCTTTACTGCTTCGGCTCCGATTTTTGCAACAAAAGTTGAACCGTATTTCTCGCGTGCTTCATTATATTTTTCTTCGTTGAGAAGTTCGTGTTTTTTAAGCGGACTGCTGCCTGGGTCAATAATTACGTATTGCTCGTAATAAATAACTCTTTCCAGTTCGCGCAAGCCGAGATTTAATAAAGCAGACAAACGGCTGGGTACTGCCTTAAAAAACCAGACATGAGTTACGGGAGCGGCCAATTCAATATGGCCCATACGCTGACGACGAACTACGGAATGGTCGATTGTAACGCCGCAGCGGTCGCAGGTAATGCCCTTAAATTTCATCCCCTTGTATTTTCCGCAGTGGCATTCCCAGTCGCGGACAGGGCCGAAGATTTTTTCGCAGAAAAGGCCGTCTTTTTCCGGCTTAAGAGTACGGTAATTAATAGTCTCGGCTTTACGTACCTCTCCGAACGACCAGTTGCGGATCACCTGGGGCGAGGCTATCTTTATGCTTATAAAATCAAACTGATTAGCTTCTTCCATTTTTAATGAGCCCATAACTTACGGAACGAAATGACCGTAAGTTGTTTGTCCGAACTTATTTGTTTTTTTCCTTTGTTTTTTCGGTTTTCACGTCTAAACATAATCCCTGTAATTCTTTTACCAGGACATGGAACGATTCCGGAATGCCTGAACTAAGCCGCTGTTCACCTTTTACGATTGCTTCATATATGCGGGTGCGGCCTGAGACGTCATCGCTTTTTACGGTTAACATTTCCTGTAAGCAATATGCTGCACCGTAAGCTTCCAGCGCCCAAACTTCCATTTCTCCTACTCGCTGTCCTCCGAACTGCGCTTTACCTCCCAATGGTTGCTGAGTAACCAATGAATACGGTCCGATGGAACGGGCATGGATTTTCTCCTCAACTAAATGGATTAATTTCATCATATAAATCTGCCCGACGCATATCTTTTGTCCAAACAATTCACCTGTATATCCGTCATGGAGAGAAATCTTTCCGTCCTCAGGCAAATTGGCCTGCTTGAGCATATCCCTAATTTCTGATTCTTTGGCTCCGTCAAATACCGGGGATCCGACTTTATATCCTAATACTTGCGCAGCCCAACCCAGATGCGTTTCAAGAATTTGTCCGATATTCATACGCGAAGGCACACCTAAAGGATTTAATACTATATCTACAACGCTTCCTCCCGGTAAATAAGGCATGTCTTCTACGGGTAGTATACGGGCCACTACACCTTTATTTCCGTGACGTCCGGCGAGCTTATCCCCTTCCTGCAGCCTGTGTTTAGTGGCAACATAGACCACTATGCGTTTTAGTACGCCGCTGGGAAGCTCATCTCCCCTGCGCATGTTTTCAATCTCTCTCTGCTGCTGTGCTAATAGAGCTTTAATCTGCTCGTTATATGAATCATCTATGCGTTTTGCATCTTCATTGTCGGAGAAATCTATATTTTGCGCCTTTTCCTTACTTACGTTTAAAATTTCGGCAAGGCGGGCGATTCGCTCTTTTTGCACGTATCCGATTTCTTCTTTATAATAAGCCTTCAACTCCTTGATTTTTGCTAATTCTTTTCCTTTTTCCTCTTTGGACTTCCTGCCTCTTTCCCGGCGTGAGAATACGTGTACATCTACGACAACCCCTTCGGTGCCAGGGGGAGTAGCCAGCGAAGTATCCCTGACGTCTTCTGCTTTCTCTCCGAATATCGCACGCAAGAGCCTCTCTTCCGGGGAAAGCTCTGATTCGGTTTTAGGAGTAACCTTTCCTACCAAGATATCTCCTGGACCAACCCATGCACCAAGGCGTATAATGCCGTTTTCATCCAAATTACTTAAAGCCTCTTCGTTGATATTAGGTATATCGCGCGTAATTTCTTCATTTCCTAAGCGGGTTTCAGTTGCTTCGATCTCGAACTTCTTAATATGTATAGAGGTAAAGGCGTCTTCTCGCACGACATTTTCGCTTATTAAAATAGCGTCTTCGAAGTTATACCCGCGCCAAGGAAGAAAAGCAACTAAAAGGTTCCTGCCCAGGGCTAATTCCCCTCCTCTTGTGCTCATGCCATCAGCAATAATTTGTCCTTGTTCTACGTGTTCTCTTGGCTTTACAAGAGGGCGCTGGTTTACACAGGTATCTGCATTAGTCCGGGTAAACTTATTCAAATGATAGGTTCTCTTACCTATAGTAATAGAGGCGGCGTCAACAGCCGTCACTCTGCCGGATTGCTCTGCTACTATAACCGCTCCCGAATCCCTGGCAACTTTTTCTTCTATCATTGTACCGACGATAGGAGAATCAGGGAATATTAAAGGAACTGCCTGCCTCTGCATATTTGAACCCATCAAAGCCCTGTTGGCATCATCGTGTTCAAGAAAAGGTATAAGCGAAGTAGCTGTAGAAACTAGCTGTTTAGGAGAAACATCCATAAACTCTACTTTCTTAGCTTCGATTTTAGGAAAGTTTCCTTTAAACCGGCAGAGAATTTCACTCTGTTGGAATTTATTATCGTCATCAATAGGCGCATTTGCCTGAGCAATTATCTTTTCTTCTTCTATATCTGCGGTTAAGTATTCTATCTTATGCGTAACTCTGGAATTCTCTACCTTGCGATAGGGGGTTTCTAATAATCCGAGCTCATTTACTTTTGCGTAATTAGCCAGGGATGTAATTAAGCCGATATTTGGCCCTTCAGGAGTTTCAATCGGACATACGCGGCCGTAATGTGAATAATGAATGTCTCTAACCTCAAACCCCGCGCGTTCACGCGAAAGCCCTCCGGGGCCAAGCGCGCTTAACCTGCGTTTATGAGTTAATTCTGCCAGCGGGTTTACCTGGTCCATAAACTGGGATAACTGCCCACGGGCAAAGAAATCGTGAATTTGGTTAGAGAATAATTTGAAATTAATCAAATGGTGTATGCTTAAATCGTCGGATTCGCCTAAGATTGTAAGCCGCTCCCTTATTGAACGCTCTACCCTGGCCAGGCCTATACGCACCTGGTTACTAACTAGTTCAGAAATCGTTTTTACCCTGCGGTTTCCCAGGTGATCGATATCATCAATTTTCCCGACCCCGTCTTTTAAGAGAATTAAATATTCTATTACCTTGGCTACGGTTTCAGAATCAAGAATTCGCTTATCTAAGGGCACGTCTAAATCTAATTTACGGTTTAAAATAAACCTGCCTGCTTTTTCCAAGTCATAGCGGCGTGGGTCAAAGAATAATCTATAAAATAAATTC
>JAHJCI010000183.1 GCA_018813085.1 Candidatus Omnitrophota bacterium
CATCTACTGCTATCTTCACGCCTTTTGCTCTCTTTGCTTAACTGTTTTATTTATTTTAGAATCGAATTCCTGAAAGTGCGGATTATCTCTTTGTCTTCTTTGTTTTTTCTTTTATTTGTATAACCTGCTTGCCATTGTAATAACCGCAGAAACTGCAAACATGATGCGGTAACTTCAATTGCTTACATTGGGAACAGGCAACAAACACGGGACTTTTGAGCTTCCAGTGCGTCCTCCTCTTCCTGCCGCGCGTCTTGGAATGTCTTCTTTTTGGTAAGGGCATTTTATCCTCGCTTAATTTTTAATTCCAACCGGTTTATGTTTAAGTTTATTATTTAAAGCGCCCTGAACAAATGACGGAACAAAAGCCGAAAGGTCAGCGCCCAAAGAAGCTGCCTCTTTTAATAGCTTTGAGGAAAGGTAGCTGTAAGCTTCATGAGGCATAAGGAATATGGTTTCTATGTCCGAGGCTAATTTTCGGTTTGTTAATGCCATTTGGAATTCATATTCGAAATCGGAAATCATGCGCACGCCCCGTATTAATACCTTTATCCCTTTTTCGCGCGCGAAATCAACTACTAGCCCATCAAAATCATCAATAATAACCCCGCCTATCCCCTCAGTCGCTTTCTTAAGAAAAACTTTTCGCTCTTCTACTGCGAATAAGGGCTTTTTCTGCGGGTTATGGGCAACCGCAATCACTACTTCAGAAAATATACTACAGGCGCGCTTGATTAAATCTATATGTCCGTAAGTAACTGGGTCAAACGTGCCCGGATAAATCGCTTTTGAAGGCATGCTATACCTGCTTTCTAGAGTCCGTTTTCCTGTAAAACGACAACAAGGTATCCCCGTATTTTGCCTGCTTAATTAAGATTAAATTACCGGCAGATTCAGGTAAGATATCCTTTTTAAAATGCTGGCAAACAACCAAAGAGCAGGCGGATACTATATCACAGCGACTTAGGATTTTCAAGGTTTTTTTTGACAAAGACTCGCTTACTGCATCCTTTGACACCGAGCGACTTACAATAAGTGGAGTCGAACCAAATCGAGGGGCCAGGCTCTGATAATACGGCGGATCAAGAAAGATAATATCAAACTCTTCTTTCTTCTGCTGCAGCCTCTCAATGGCCCTGCCTGCGTCCATTTCTATAAGCCAATAACACGCTAATCCCCCTGCCTGCTCATCTCCCAGCCCAAGAGCCGAGAGATTGTTTTTTATTATCTTCACATGCGCCCTATCCTTTTCAACAAATACTACCCTGCTTGCGCCTTGAGATAAAGCCTCTAACCCGACCGCGCCTGAGCCGGCATAAAGTTCTATAAAAGACATACCTTTGATATCGCCCAGTATATCAAATAAGGCTTTTCTAACCTTATCCTGCGTAGGACGAATACCCTTGGGCATCTTGATTATTCTACCCTTGAATTTGCCTGTAATAATCCTCATTTTTAATCTTTTATCTTTAATTTTTTATTTTGCAACTACGCTACTGTCACGTACTTCTCATGCCCGGGAAAACGCTGATGCAACCTCTCCCGCAATAGTACATTTTGCCTTAATTCTAACCTCGGGTCACTACTCACCAGTTCTCTTGCTTCTTGTCTGGCTCTTTTAAGAAGCTGTAATTGCCTTAGGGGATTAGCGATCCTTAATTCCGAAAGCCCATGCTGCCTCTTGCCAAAGAACTCACCAGGCCCCCTGATTTTTAAATCCTCCTCTGCTATGCGGAAACCGTCTGAACTCTCAACCATTGCCTTTATCCTTCTCTTTGCGTCCTCAGTCTGCGGCTGGGAAATTAATATACAATAAGAATCATGTTCTCCCCTGCCAATACGCCCTCTGAGCTGATGAAGCTGACTTAACCCGAATCTCTCTGCATGCTCGATAACCATAACCGAAGCATTGGCTACGTCTATGCCCACTTCAAGTACAGTAGTAGCAACCAGCACATCAATCTCACCGCGCTTGAACTCTGACATAATCTTTCCCTGCTCTTTAGTCTTAAGCTGCCCGTGCACCAGGCCTATATTAAAATCAGGGAAGGTTTCTTTCTTTAGAACTTTGTACATCTGGCTGGCAGCCTGTAAATCAAGTTGCTGCGACTCTTCGATAATCGGATAAATAATATACGCCTGCCTGCCCTGGCTTACCTGCTCTTTAATAAATTCGTAAACCTCCTCTCTTTTCTCTTCGTTCAAAAATCTTGTTTCAACCGGCTTCCTTAGCGGAGGCAACTCATCGATTACGGAAATATCCAAATCCCCGTACAGCGTTATAGCCAAGGTGCGCGGTATGGGCGTTGCAGTCATTATCAGGACATCAGGATTCGCTCCTCTTTGGGGAAGAAATGCGCGTTGCGAAACCCCGAACTTATGCTGCTCGTCAATTATGACCAGGCCGAGTTTATTAAACTCTAATTTTTGCTCAAGAAGAGCGTGCGTGCCTATTATTAAATTCGCCTGCCCTTGCTTAATTTTGTTATAAATTTCATTTTTTTCTTGTTTATTTATGCCGCTGGTAATTAATTGAATATTGATCGGGTTAGCTTTATTTTTTCCGCTGAAGGCGGATCTCGCCGCAGGCGAATCTGCCTCCGGCACGACGCCTGCGGCGGAGATTTTTGATATTTGATTCTTAATATTTAAATAATGCTGTTGCGCAAGCAATTCTGTAGGAACCATAAAAGCAACCTGCCAGCCGCTTTGCATAGCGAAGAGAGCGGCAAAAAAAGCTACTATGGTTTTTCCCGAGCCTACGTCTCCCTGCAGCAAGCGGCTCATAGGTAAGTAAGAAGCCATGTCCTGTTTTATTTCCTGAAGTACCCTTTGTTGCGCTTGAGTTAATTCAAAAGGGAGGCTGCGCTCAAAGGCTTCCGCAAGCTCGCCATCTACGCTATGAGCAATGCCCTTTCGCTGCTTTTTTTTCAGCTTCCTCAAGTTAACCAGGATTTGAAATAACAAAAACTCCTCAAAGGCAAGCCTGCGGTAGGCCTCTTTGGGATGTTTTAAATCTTCGGGAAAATGAATATCGCGCAGGCTCTTGGCCAAATTCAGCAGCTTATTCCTTTGCCTGATCTCAAAGGAAATAAACTCAACGACTTTGCTCAGATGCTCATCAAGGGCTTTCTTCAGGATATTCCGGAAATATCTTTGAGTCATCCCTTCGGCAACCGTATAAATCGGGATTATTCTTCCTGCGTCCAAAGCATCGGTTTTCTCTTCTGAAATTATCTCAAATTCCGGAGAATTCATCTGCAATCTGCCTGAATATCTCTGTACCTTACCGAAAAGAATCAGCTTCTGGCCTGTCTTAAAATAATTCTTCAAGTACGGCTGGTTAAACCAAACACAGAATATCTTGCCCGTATCATCTCCCACAACCGCTTCTAATATATGAAACCTCCTCCTTTTCCAGGACTGGCGTTCTCTACACGCCAACACACCGGCTTGTATTGTTTGAACTTCGTTTTCCTTAAGTAAAGAGATGGGTAATAAGTTAGAGCGGTCCTCGTACCTGCGGGGAAAATGATAAAGCAGGTCTTCTATGGTCTTTATACCCTGCTGGTTAAAGAGCTTGGCTTTTTTGGGCCCAACACCTTTAAGATACTGGATTCCGGTATATAGTGATTTTTCCATTACTAATAATTCTACACCAGAAAGAGATAGAAATAAAGGAAGGTTTTACCTACAGCTAAAGTGACACCCCTGCCTGACGAAGCTTTAGCGCAGGCAGGCCTGCCTTGCCGAAGCTTTAGCGTAGGCAGGCTTTCAGCTAATCGGGAGGGTGTCCCCAGTTATTATTGGTGGATAAGTTTAACGGTAACATGCATGCCGCTACCCCAGGGCCAAAGCATGGCAAATACAGTACTATTATTTTGACTTGAGAAATACAGCGTTTGACCTTGGAAGATTCCGCCGTATTTATTGACTATATTTTCAATTTCAGGCGTTAGTTTATTTTCCGAAGGAAATGCAGGCGGCCCCAGAAGCTCTTCAAGTTTCCGGCAAACATCATCTATCTTGCCCTTCAGGACAACCAGTTCAAGGTAATTCTCCTCATCTTCCCTCATTTCTCCTGCAGCAATATTTTTTACCTCTTCTTTTAGTTCGATAAATTGCATGATATCCTTTCTATAGTAAATATATAATTTATTTTCATCTAAGAAAGCTATTATACTACAATTTATGGCTTAACTAAATAAAAAAAATCCCAAGCGTAATCGAAGACACAAGTTCAATAAGGAAGTGCAACGTTTAGGGTAATGTGGTATCCTAAGCGTTATGAAAAATACATACACTCAACTCTCTTGCGAAGAGAGAGACAAAATAGCAGTTCTTCGCGCAAAAGATTTACCCCTGAGAGATATAGCAGAGATTATCGGCCGTAACAAAAGTACCATCTCTAGGGAATTACAACGCAACAGCGCTCTAGTTTATGATGTCTATCTGCCGCATAAGGCAGATAGACGCGCCAAAGAGCGAAAATGCAAAGCCGGTATACGCCCACGGCTAAAAGATACTATGATTAGGCAATATGTAACCAAGAAGTTAAAAATCGGCTGGTCTCCAGAACAAATAGCCGGAAGGCTCTCTGAAGACCATCCAAGTTTATCTATCAGCCATGAAGCTATTTATCAGTACATCTATGACAAAGATACGCGTAAAGTGGTAAACTTAGCAATCTATTTGCCGCGAGCTCATAAAAAACGCAAACTCTTTGGCCGAGGACATCATCACAAGGCCTTTCATATTCCTCGTCGTGTCTCAATCAATGAGCGACCTAAGCATATCGAAAAAAGAAAACAATCCGGCCACTGGGAAGCCGATACTATGGTCTCAAGACAGAGTAAAAAGTCTTTAGCTATCAGCCTTGAACGTTCAAGTCGTCTGCTGCATATTGATAAACTCGTGGCAAAGGAATCACATAAGCTTGTCAATGCGCTCACAAGACGTTTAAGTTGTTACCCACAGCAGTTACGGCGCACGATTACTTATGATAATGGCTCTGAGAATGTTGAACACGAAAGAATCAACGAAACACTCGGCACAAGGTCGTACTTCTGTAATCCGTTCCACAGTTGGGAGAAGGGCTCAGTTGAATATTCCATCGGCCTTGTCAGGCGCTTCTTGCCAAAGAAGACTGATTTTGCTAAAATTAGCCATTACAGAGTGAGAAAGATCGAAAAACTATTAAACAACCGGCCTCGCAAGTGCTTGAATTTTCAAACACCGTCCGAGGTATTTAACTCATGCGTTGCACTTACTGGTTGAATGTAGCTTTATTATTTCTTCTTCATTCTCAAAGATTCTTAACACTTCTCCATTCCTAACATTAAACGGATCATTTTTTATAATCCGATAACCGGGTTCCACTATTTCGCTATTTTGGTATATAAAACAAGTCTTTTTGGGTATAGAAAGTATAAGATGTCCTCTTGGCC
>JAHJCI010000184.1 GCA_018813085.1 Candidatus Omnitrophota bacterium
AACATTCTCTAAAATCCTTTTTATCCTCCCAGCTCTTCATCGCGCAGTTTTGTACTAAATCATAAGCCCTGGTCCTCTGAAGGCCCTTTTGCATCAATTCCAGCATAACCCTCTGGGAAAAAATCAGGCCGCGCGTCTTAACCAGGTTGGCCAGCATATTCTGCCGGTAAACCACCAACTTCTCTATAACTTCACTGAATTTATTCAACATGTAATCCAGCGCAAGACAGGAATCAGGGATAATAACCCTTTCTACGGAAGAATGGCTGATGTCACGCTCATGCCAGAGGCTTACATTCTCTAAAGCTGCCATGGCATTGCTGCGTAAAATCCTGGCTAAGCCACAGACTCTTTCGCAGACAACGGGGTTGCGTTTATGCGGCATTGCCGAAGAGCCCTTCTGGCCTTTGCTAAAAGGCTCCCCTGCTTCCTGTGTCTCGGTTTTTTGCAGATGGCGGATTTCGGTGGCGAATTTCTCCAAAGAGGCAGCAATCAGGCTCAGTACAAGCAGGAATTCCTCATAAATATCGCGCGAGATTATCTGTGTAGAAGCAACCGGCTTAAGCTTCAGTTTACGCAATACAAACGCCTCAACCTCCGGTTCGATATTGGCAAAAGTGCCTACTGCCCCTGAAATCTTGCCTACGGCGATACTCTGAGATACACTCCCCAGGCGTTTTAAGTTTCTCTTAGTCTCGTCATACCATAAGGCGAGCTTCAACCCGAAGGTAACCGGCTCGGCATGTACCCCATGGGTCCTTCCTATGCAAACAGTATCTTTGTATTTTTTTGCCTGGCGGCCTAAAGCTTTAAGTAATTTGGTTAAATCCCTGCTTAGGATAACTGCTGCCTGCCTTAATTGAACCGACAGGGTAGTATCCAGAAGGTCAGAAGATGTCATGCCTAAATGCAGGTATTGCGCGTCTTTACCTAAATTCTGGGCGAGATTGGTAACAAAGGCAACGATATCATGATGGGTTTTCTTCTCTAACCTGTTTATTGTTTGAAGGTTAAACTTGGCTTTCTTTTTAATCCGCTGATAGGAGGATGCGGGAATTTTCTTTTGGCTCGCCAGCGCTTCACAGACAAAAACTTCGATATCGCGCATTATCCGGAATTTATTCTCCTCCTCCCAGATGCGCTTCATTTCAGGCAAACTGTATCTTTCAATCATTTTGATTCTCCTTTATTTCCGGTTGAGGCGAATTAACCCCTGCTGATTCGTTTTGCATCCTAAAAAGACGAATCAAAACGGCAGGGATAGGCTTAATTCAGAACCTTATTATAACAGAAATAGAAATTTATCGCAAATAAAATGAGGGCAGAAAACTATCTTAAAAAAGACCCCAATACCGAAGATAGGGCCTTATTTTGGCGGAAATTTTCGCTGCGCCAGGAATCAGAAATCTGTTTTTTGTTTTTATGCCACAGGTAATAATAGGTTTCCCATCCGTAAGCCGGGCCCTGGCGGTTAACCCAGGCGGGATTTTCCTGATATTGATATATGCCGTCAGGATAAATACCCTGCGCTATGGCTTTCCATGTCCAGTAAGTCCAGTGAAAACCGAATTCCCTGAACAAAGAAAGCGTATCCTTAAGCCAGGTTAATTCTTTGTGGCAATAGGGGCAGCGGCTGTTCTGCCCGAACTCTCCGACGAATATAGGCACCTTATATTTACGCTGGATAAGGTAATACTTCCTGAGCTTCTCTTTTAACTTTGCCTTCGGGAAATGAGTATTGCCGATTTTACCGGGGTAACGGATATTCCTTATAAAATTAAAAGTAAATTCCAGCGGCATATAAAAGTGTATGCTGTAGACCATGTTCTCATCGCAGGGCTCGCCGAGGAATTCTATATCCTGCGCCCAGTTGTTGCCCTCGAGGAAAATAATATGATTCCTGTCGATTTCCCTGATTGCCTTGATTACCTTCTTGTATAGGCCTGATACAACTCTGTTGTTTGCGCATACTGCCTCGTTTAATATATCATAGCCGGCTATTGTCTTTTCATGCTTGAAGCGCTGGGCAAGGAATTGCCAAATACCAATAAGCTGCTCTTGGCACCTTTTATCTTTCCAGAGTAAAGCTTCTCCCAGGCTGTCGGAATGCCAATCTTCGTTCTGGCTGCCGGGAGCAGAGTGTAAATCAAGAATAGCAAAAAGCCCGTGCTTTCTGCATAGGTCTACTGCCTTTTCTAAATACCGGAAGGTTTCCCTTGCCTGAATCAGGCGGAAGTTAAATGGAATTCTTACGCAATTAAAGCCTGATTTTGATATTAGCTTGAAGTCTCTTTCCAGGATAAAGTTATCCCGGAAAAGACGGTTGAATTCTAAAAGCGCTGTCCTGCCATGCTTTAAAGCAAGGTTATTCTTAAACTCCCGCTCGGGTATATTTCTTCCGCCGAGTATATAGCCCTCCATCATTAACCAGCCGCCTAAGTTTACGCCCTTAAGCATAACCGGCTTGCTAATACCCTTAGCGTTCTTAGCAATTATTTTGCCCTTCTCAACCCTCAAAAACATAGGGACACCCTTTCAGTCAATCGGGGGACACCCTTTCAGCTAATCGTAAGGGTGTCCCCATCATTGGAGACTTAATTTATTTTTCAGACTAAATCTTTTTCACACATTATAACTTATAATTTAGCACAGGCAGAGGTGTGCATATTCTATATGGCAAATTCGGGTTTGTCAAAATAAAAACCCGTCAAAATCTGACGGGTTTTTGGTTGCGGGG
>JAHJCI010000185.1 GCA_018813085.1 Candidatus Omnitrophota bacterium
GAAAACAGCGCTTAAAAAAGGAAAGCTTAAACCAAAGAATATTAAAATTAAGCCTAAAACAACTACTAAAGAAAGGTAAGGCACAATTACTAGATTGGCCAATACGGCAACGGGTGATATAATCCTGAAATAATAAAGAACCAAAGGCGCAGTAGCTAACCAGGCAGCTAAAGAAACGGAAAAAGCAGAGGTAAAAAACTTAAAAAGTATATTCTTATGATTATCCGCATTAAATTTAAAAATAAGGAAATTTTTTATCATCGGTGAAAGATAGATTATCGAAAGAACGCTGATAAATGAAAGTTGAAACCCGAGGTTAAACAGCTGCCTGGGACTGAAAATTAATATCGCCAGCGCTACTAAGGACAAAGAATAATAAATCTGTATCTCTCTTTTTAATAAGAACCCTGTTAAGAGGATTATCGCCATCAGCGTTGCCCGGATGACCGAAGGCCGCGCACCGGTTAGAAAGCAATAAACCCCCAACAAGGCAATGATTACTACATAGCGAAGGCGGCGCTTCAGCCCTAAAGCCTTAAGCAACAACTCCAGGATAAAAGCAATAATCCCTACATGCAGGCCGCTAATTGCTAATATATGTACGGTTCCGGTCTGAATAAACAAACGCCTTAATTGAGCAGAGATTTTACTGCGCTCGCCCAAAATCATTGCTGATAATATCGCTGCCTGCGGGGCTTTAAGGTTTGCAAACAAAAAATCAGAACATTTTTGTCTTATTTTATAGATAGAATGCACTATAGAATAAGCTCTTTGTACGCCTAAATATTCTATTGGCTTATTGCTGCTTACGCTAAGAATCGAATATATGCCCTGATTTTCTAAATAATCCCTGTATTGAAAACCACTGTTTTTGGGCTGGTAAGGGCGGAATAAGTTTCCCCTTAAAACTACGCGTTCTGCGTAAGATGCCTTTTCCCGGCGGAATACCTTTACCAGAACCCGGCCGCAGACCGGATAAATCTTACCGGCCCAGCTAAGTTCCTCGGCGCTTAAAATAAAACTGCTTCTGTTTAACCCGGCTTGAGGAAAACTATTCACTATTCCCTTGAGAACAACAGGCTCTGATTTATAAAAACTGAAATTACGGATATGAGGATACGGCAGAATATAGGTATTTAATAGGAACATCCCACCCAGGAAAACTGCCAGTATTAATATTAGCCAAACACTGTTCTTATGCCCGGCTAATATGAAGCTTAAAATAAGCAGCCCCCAGGATAAGATATACAAATACAAAAAGCGGATATGGATATATTTCGCCAGGAATATCCCCAGGCAAAAACAAATAGTAAATAGCGGCAGAAAGTTTATTCTATTTAATGACAAAATAATCCTTTATCGCTTGGTATTTTGATTCTCCAATGCCTTTAATATTTTTTAATTCGCTGATATCCTTGAATACGATATTATCTTTGCGGTAATCAATTATCCTTTGTGCTAACTTACTTCCTATTCCTGGAATATCAATGAGTGCCTCCCGAGTAGCCTTATTAAGATTGATTTTAAGCAAATCCTGATTAATATAGCCGATAACCCTGATCTGAGAACAACGCTTGGTTAGAAAGTTTATGCCTAACCCAAGCAAGCTAACGGCTATCAGGAATAAAATAATCCTTCGCTCCTGCCTACTAAAATTCATAGGGACACCCTTTCAGCCAATCGGGGGACACCCTTTCAGCCAATCGGGAGGGTGTCCCCATAATCAGCAATAATGACAAATTCTTAACTTCGGGGACACCCTTGTATTCAGCTGAAAGGACGTCCCTGGTAAAATTGACTCTATTAATAATAGACGTCTGAAAAAGCAAAATCTCACAAATAATTTTACTATTTATAATGTTTTTGATGGGTTTATACTAGGGGGAGGGAAATTAAAGCTTGGGGGAGTTTTTATATTACTATATTAACCAACCGGCCGGCAACCACGATAAATTTCTTGACCTCTTTTCCTGCAATCCAGGCCTTTGTTTTATCGTCTTCTAAAACTGTCTTTTTTAATTCCTCTTCGCTGATATCAGAGGGAACCTGGACTTTTGAACGGACCTTGCCGTTAATCTGAATAACGTAGTTTATTGAGTCTTCTTTTATTAATTCAGGGTCAAAACCAGGCCATTTTGCCTTTAATATGCTTTCGCTGTTGCCTAATCTCTCCCACATCTCTTCAGCAATATGAGGCGCAAAGGGAGAAAGAAGTAAAATTACCTTTCTTACCACCTTTTCTAGAAATGTATAGTTCTCAATTTTCTCAGATAGCCGATAAAACTCATTTACTAACTCCATAATACTTGCTATTGCGGTATTAAATTTAAATGCTTCAATATCCTCGGTTACCTTTTTTATAGTCTGCTCTGTTTTGCGCTTTAAAATTTTTTCGTTATCGCTACCTGCCGCGTTTACCAACTCAGAAGCTTTTTCCTGTATAAGCAAAACTTTTTCTAAAAAGCGTTGAACTCGCTTTAAAAAACGATCCGCGCCTGTTACGCCCTGCTGACTCCATTCCATCTGGTCTTCAGGGGGAGCAGCAAAAAGTATATAAAGCCGCAAGGCATCCGCACCAAATTCCTTAATCATCCCGTCGGGGTCAACGATATTGCCCCGCGATTTGGACATTACCTCTCCGTCTTTTAAAACCATGCCTTGAGTGAGCAGTTTCTGAAACGGTTCATCAAAATTTATCAGGCCCAGGTCGTTTAAGAATTTTGTAAAAAACCGGGAATATAAAAGGTGCAGGACCGCATGCTCAATTCCTCCGATATACTGGTCAACCGGCATCCAATAATCTGCGTCTTCTTTATTAAAAATAGCGCCTTTGGAATCCGGTGAACAATACCTCAGGAAATACCACGATGAATCAAAGAAGGTTGCCATTGTATCGGTTTCGCGCCTGGCCGGAGATTTGCATTTTGGGTTTGGACAAGCCACATTAACAAAAGATTCGACTTTTGCCAGGGGGCTTCCACCTGTACCGGTAAATGGCGCTTTTTTCGGCAGCTCTACAGGTAAATCATCCTCGGGAACCGGAACAATTCCACACTTTTTACAGTAAATAACCGGTATAGGCGTACCCCAGAAACGCTGACGGGAAATTAACCAATCACGCAGACGCCAATGCTCGCGTCGTTTGCCAATGCTTGTTTCCTCCATCCACTGGGCAATCTTAATCTTTGCTTCCTGGTTAGACAATCCGTCAAACTGCGCAGAATTAACCTGCTTACCGTCCCCTTCGTATGCCTGGCTCAAATCTTCTGCTTTCTGATTCTTGCCTGCCTCCTGGATAACAATCTTAATCGCTAACTTGTGCTCCTTTGCAAAAAGAAAATCCCGCTGGTCGTGAGCCGGAACCGCCATAATTGCGCCGCTGCCATATTCCATCAACACATAATCCGCAACCCAGATGGGAATTTCTTCGTTATTAACCGGATTAATCGCAAAGGCACCGCTGAATATTCCCTCTTTTTTTACATCGGCTGAGGTTCGGACAATCTTTGTTTTCTTGCCGGCTTGCTTGATAAACTCGAGAACCTGTTTTTCCTGTGGCTTGCCTTTTATAATATCCTTTAATAACGGGTGCTCCGGAGCCAAAACAACATAAGTTGCCCCGAATATAGTATCCACCCGCGTGGTAAATACGCTGATTGTCTTTGCGCTATCTTTAAACTTAAAATAAATCTCAACACCCTCACTCTTGCCCAGCCAGTTTTTCTGCATGGTGACTACGCGCTCAGGCCAATAGATAAGCTTATCCAAATCTTCTAATAACCTCTGCTTGTAATCGGTAATCTTCAGAAACCATTGCTCAAGTTCCTTTTGTATTACCTCTTTCTTACAGCGCCAGCAGTTTCCATCGATAACTTCCTCGTTCGCTAGGGTCGTCTGACAGTCAGGGCACCAGTTTACATTCGCCGATCTTTTATAAGCCAGGCCGCGCTCAAACATCTTCAGAAATATCCATTGATTCCATTTATAATAATCGGGTAGGCATGTAGAAACCTCTCTTTTCCAATCATAGGAAAAACCCATTTTCTTCAATTCAGCACGCATATCTTCAATGCATTTAAGCGTCCATATCCTGGGATCAGCTTTATTTTTTATAGCAGCGTTTTCTGCCGGCTGGCCAAATGCATCGAATCCCATGGGATGCATTACATTAAAACCCTGCATTATTTTGTAGCGTGCGAAGACATCGCCTATGGTGTAGTTGCGCACATGCCCCATATGGATCTTGCCCGAAGGATAGGGAAACATCTCCAGAAGATAGAACTTTGGCTTTGAGGAACCGGAGTCAACACGGAAAAATCCTTCCTTATCCCAAATCTTTTGCCAGTTTTCTTCAATCTCTTTGAAATTGTAATCCATTTTGATAATCGTTTCTTAACTATGCGGAAAATTGTGTAGTCAGGAAATGAAAAGTGGAGGCCGAATTACATTAATTCGGCACTCACCAATTCTTCCATTAATGGAAGAATTGGTGGAGCTGGAGGGATTCGAACCCTCGACCCCTTGCATGCCATGCAAGTACTCTCCCAGCTGAGCTACAGCCCCGTAGTTTTTTAAATATATCATCAATATGCCTGAGTGTCAATAGTATAGACGGAGGGAATAACAAACATCGTAGTGATTCTAGGCAGGATTTCTAATGCCTTGCGGAAAGATTAGTTATAATTCAACAGGGTGTCGCCTTGGGGAACGTCCCCATTCCCCCGGGGAACGTCCCCATTCCCCCTATCATCCCCATCCCCCAAGCAATTATCAATTGTTTTTTATTCATTATTCTTATTCACGTCTTACCAAATGGCTAGTATTTTTTATATTTTCTTTGGCGGTTTTTAGCCTGTGGGGCTTTCGCTTAAGCAGTGATAACATCCATTGGACTGAAGATAATGCTTTTTTGCCTCGTGTACTGCATCATGACAATTACCAAATAATCCTAAATAGATTCTGTTTTCTACATTTGGCATAAACTCACAACCTTCCCTGTGAACTTCGTGGTCTCCGTTATCTTGTGCGTTTTTATTAACATAGTATTGAGCCATAGAACACCTCCTTTTAGATAAAAAAGCAGACTCCCCAAACGGAATCTGCCTGTTAAATTCCCTCTTATCCTAACCCCACCTTACCACCCCCTTATGATAAGTCCTATATTACACCTGAGTTCGCTTGGAGTAAACGATTTTATTGGTTGCTAAGAGAGCCAATTAATGTAGAGAAATCTCACAGGGATTTTTTTGGGGGGGGGAATTTTGATGATCTGGAATGGGGGGATA
>JAHJCI010000186.1 GCA_018813085.1 Candidatus Omnitrophota bacterium
CAAAAGGCAAAAAATATATTTAACACAGGAGGATATTCCAGGGGATAATAAAATAATCCCTTTTGATTACAAGGGCTCTTTAAGAGCGATAAAAAGCGGCCAGCTTATATTTATTGATGACGGCAACATAGTCTTAAAGGTAAAATCAAGAGGCCCCGGGCGGCTTGAGATGGAGGTAATGGTCGCAGGATTAGTAAAAGAGAACAAAGGCATTAATATGCCCGGGGTGAAGTTAAGCTTTCCCAGGATTACTTCCAAGGATAAGCAGGACTTGCAATTCGCTGTAAAACATAAAGTTGATTATATCGCGCAGTCATTTGTCTGCAGCGCGAATGATGTGCTGGCGATAAAGGGCGAAATCAGTAAAAATCCTTGGGATTGTAAAATTATAGCAAAGATTGAAAACCGCCAGGGCATAAATAATATTGATAAGATAATTGACGCCTCTGACGGCATAATGATTGCCAGGGGAGATATGGGGGTATCTTTACCTATATACCAGCTGCCAATTCTGCAAAAGTTGATAATTAAGAAGTGTAACCGCAAAAGAAAGTTTGTGATTACGGCAACTCAGATGCTGGAGAATATGGTTGATAATATTCTTCCCACGCGCGCCGAAGTCACGGATATCGCAAATGCTATTTTAGACGGGACTGATTATCTTATGTTGTCGGCAGAAACCGCCGTAGGTAATTACCCTGTTCCTGCTGTAAAGATGATGAATGATGTAATAAAATATACCGAGAGTTCAGGCTTTTTTAAAGCAGAGGCTTTCAATAATAAGAGGAGGGAAGGTTAATGTCGGGAATCGATTTTTTATTGCTTGTTCCGTTTGCGGCGATTGTTGCTTTGGGTTATGCAGGTTATCTGGTTAAACGCATCTTAAGATTAGAAGAAGGCACGGATAAGATGAAAGAGATTGCCTTGGCAGTAAGAATCGGCGCAAAGGCGTATCTTAAGAAGCAAAACAGTATTGTAGCGATATTTTTTGTTATAGTGTTTTTAATCCTTTTATTATTAGTATTACGCGGTTTTTTGGTTATATTCGTTCCGTTTGCTTTCTTGTCCGGAGGGTTCCTGTCGGGACTGGCCGGCTTTATCGGGATGACAGTCGCTACCAACTCTTCCAGCCGTACAACTAACGCAGCAAGGCAGAGCTTGAGTTTTGGGCTGCAGGTTGCTTTTTCAAGCGGGGCAGTTATGGGTTTTGTAGTAGTTGGGTTCGGGCTCCTGCATTTATCTTTTTGGTATTATCTTCTGAACTGGTATTACTCGGTTTATCCTCTGCCTGAAGGAATGGAAAAGATGGCAGCGATTACATTTACCTTGCTTTGTTCTGGCATGGGAGCCAGTTTCGTTGCTTTGTTTGCCCGCGTAGGGGGAGGCATTTTTACCAAAGCAGCAGATGTGGGGGCTGATTTGGTAGGTAAAGTAGAAGCCGGCATTCCCGAAGATGACCCGCGAAACCCTGCCGTAATTGCGGATAATGTAGGAGATAACGTCGGCGATGTGGCAGGAATGGGCGCCGATCTTTACGAATCTTACATTGGCTCAATTGTAGCTACTTCTGCTTTGGGCGTTGCTGCCGGCCTGGGAGTAAGGGGAGTCGGCTTGCCCATGATATTAGCTGCCGCAGGCGCTTTTGCGGCAATAATTGGGACCTTTTTTGTTCGTTGCGGTCAGCAGGTTAAACAGAGTTTTTTACTGGCAGCTTTGCGCAGGGGGGTATTTATAAGCTCTGTCCTGGTTGCTGTAGCTTCCTATTTTATTATTCGTTTGATACTCGGTGAAGGCCATTTGGGAGTTTATTTTTCCGTTCTTTTAGGCCTCGGCGCAGGAATAATTATCGGTTACTCTACCGAATTTTTTACCTCCAGCCATTTTAAACCCACGCGAGCAATTGCCGAGTCTGCTTTATCCGGCCCGGCAACAGTCATTATCGGCGGTATAGCCGTAGGGATGTTTTCTACGGTTATTCCAGTATTAGTAATAGGCATAGTAGTTTTGGCGAGCTTCTTTTTATCAGGGGGAGTCTCTAATTTTAGCAGCGGGCTTTATGGAGTAGGAATCGCTGCCGTAGGAATGCTTTCTACTTTGGGTATTACTTTGGCTACCGATGCTTACGGGCCGGTAGCTGATAATGCAGGCGGTAACGCTGAGATGTCCGGGCTTGGGCCGGAGGTACGCAAGAGGACTGACGCGCTGGATTCCCTGGGTAATACTACCGCTGCAACAGGCAAAGGGTTTGCTATTGGCTCTGCAGCATTGACTGCTTTAGCTTTAATTGCCGCTTACCACCAGCAGTTAATCTTAATGGGCGCTAATCCTGATTTAAGCCTGCTTAACCCCAATGTGCTTGTCGGTTTGTTTATCGGCGCAATGCTTCCGTTTCTATTCAGTTCCATGACCATACAGGCAGTAGGCAGGGCAGCAGGTTCGATTATCGTTGAAGTCAGGCGCCAGTTTACCGAGATAGTAGGCCTGATGGAAGGCAAGGTTAAGCCTGATTATGCCCGTTGTGTAGGTATTGCTACTAGTGCTGCGCAAAAAGAGATGATTATGCCGTCATTGACAGCGATTATTGCTCCGATTGCAGTAGGGATATTAATCGGAGTAGAGGCAGTAGTCGGTTTATTGGCAGGAGCTACTGTTTCAGGTTTTGCACTTGCCATAATGATGGCTAATTCCGGGGGCGCATGGGATAATGCCAAAAAATACATCGAAGAAGGCAATCTTGAGGGCAAGGGTTCTTTTGCTCACAGGGCAGCAGTTGTCGGCGATACAGTAGGAGACCCCTTTAAAGATACCTCAGGCCCGAGTTTAAATATTTTGATTAAGTTGATGTCTATGGTTTCTATCGTTTTCGCCTCCTTTATCCTCACTTACTCCCTATTTTAGCTATTTTAACAGGGACACCCTTTCAGACAATCGGGAGGGTGTCCCCCTATCATTTAATACCTTATAAAATTTCTGGCACATCCAAGAGATAAAATCCGTTATCAGAGAGCTTCCGCTCTTGCCAGCTGTTCCATAAGTATTCAGAAGGAGAAGCAACTATTTTCGCTCTTATGGGATTTAATTCTATATATTTTAGACAATCTATAAGGTATTTATCTTTTTCAATAATCTTACTTTTATATCTTCCTTGCCATAGACGCCCAATTTTGTTGTATTTATTATTGAACCACACGCTGTAAACTTGCGTCACTCCTTGCATTATTTTAGCCAGGTCTTTAGTATCTCTACTTTCTATAATTAAATGTACATGATTAGGCATAAGGCAATAAGCGTATATTTTGAAATAGAATTTCTTTTTGTAATGTTTCACTATCTCTAAGTATTTCTTATAGTCCCCCTCTTTTAGAAATACTCTTTGCTTCTGATTACCGCGATTAATAATATGGTAACAGACACCCTCAATGAGCATCCTTTTTGTTCTAGGCATATTTTACCTCCTAACTACAATAGACGAAAATAGCCAACATTTCTCACATATTTTTCAAGATATTTCTGGTAGAGGGACACCCTTGTGATTGGCCTTGGGACAGGCTTCCGATTGGCTGAAAGGGCGTCCCTAAAAAGCACTAAAAAGCAGTAGATTTGCCGGTTTCTGTGTTATAATAGTTTTCATGAATGAACGGGAATTCATCCAAAAATGCCTTAGGAAAGATAAGGCAGCTTGGGATGAGTTCGTAGAAAAATACTCTCGCCTTATTTATAACTATATTTACAGTATCCTCAAAGTTAAAGGTATTTATCCTTCCCCGGAAGTTGTCGAAGATCTTTTTCAGGATTTTTTCTTAAGTTTAATCAAAGATGATTTTCGTAAGCTGCGCTGTTTCAAAGGCAAGAACAACGCCACTTTAGCCAGCTGGCTAAGAATAATCACTATAAATTTTTGTTTGGATTACCTTAGGAAAGAGAAACATTCTACTATATCTCTTGATTATGGCCCAGAAGAGGGGAAATTCTCTTTAAAAGATATTTTAGTTGACCAGCGGCATAGGGCTGATGTTTCTTTAACGGATAAGGAAAAATTACAGCATCTTTACGACTGTATACGTAACTTAAATAGCCAGGACAAGTATTTTTTAGAAATGCATGTTCATCAGGGTATAAATTTAGATGATTTGCAAACAACCTTAGGGATTTCACGAAGTGCGGTGGATATGCGAAAGTTCAGGCTCATAGAGAAACTTAAAAACTGTTTTAAGAAAAAAGGATTTCAGTTAGATTATTAGATCAATTTCGTCTATTATAATTAAGAGGAATGTTTAGAATTGAAGAGATAATTAAAATGATTTATCGATTTTATCGAAAACAGCGTAAGCATTCATCTTCAGTCTGTCCTGATGAGGAAGTTTTAGCCTGTTTTGCCGAAGGCAATCTTTCAAGGAAAGAGGCAAGAAAAATTCAGGATCATTTAATCTCTTGTTGTGATTGCGCTGAACTAGTTTCATTATTTTTCAAAGAAATAGAGCAAGCCGAAGAAGTACCGGAAGCTTTAGTCAGTAAAGCAAAAGGTTTGTTAAACGATAAAGTCCTGCATAGTCTTTTTGATATATCCTTACGCCTTAAAGAAAAGGCATTAGAAATTTTACACACTACCGGAGATGTTATTCTAAATAATGAAATTATACCATTGCCTGTTCTGCGCAGTCGTCAAATTAGAGAATTACCGGATGAAATAACTTTTATAAAAGAGTTAAATGATGTAAAAATTACCTTATGCCTTCAGAAACGTGACAGGAAAGAAGTAAGGATTAATCTTAGGTTAACTGATAGGGCCACTTCTAATCCTTTAAGCGATTTGCGTCTGATAATTTTTAAAGATGACTCTGAGGTTGAATCTTACGATGCTCCTCAAGGAAGTGCCGTATTTGATAGAATTGGCTTTGGGCATTATTCTGTCCAGATATTACGCCAGGGTGGCGAGCTCGGCGTGATTAAATTGGAGATTCAGTAGATATGCAGTATCAAGAAACTTGGATATTAGAGATTAATTATCAGGAAAAGCACTTGAATATGAGCTTATATGCAAAAGATAAGGTTTCGCCTCTTAAGACAATGAGCGTTATCCCGGTAAACTTTTCAAGGATAGAATACTTAAATAGCGAAATAATCAATATTATAAATAAAGCTAATCAGAATAAATTACTCGATGTAAATTTAACAGAAGAACTTAAAAAAAATACAAGGCTTCTTTATGATTTATTATTGACGCGACAGGTCAAAAGCCAGCTATCTTCTCTTGGCACGGTCAATTTGGTTCTTTCGCTCGATGAAAGATTGATTAGTATCCCCTGGGAGATACTTTTTGATGGCAATGATTTCCTCTGTCTTAAATTTAATATCGGGAGAAACATTCATACCCGGAATTCAGAGATATATACTCGTCATAGTAATATTCCGGAAAAACCAAGAATGTTAATCTTAGCGGACCCTACCGGAGATTTAAAATCAGCTTATCAAGAAGGGCTCCAGATTAAGAATTTCTTAATTAAAAAGACTGGTATTAATGTAGATTTTAAGGCCCAAAATATAGATAGTAATTATGTGCGTAAAAATTTACGTGACTATGATATTATTCATTTTGCTGGTCATTGCGAGTATAACAGTAGAAATCCGCAAGAGTCCGGATGGTTGTTTACTGATGGTTGGATTAGCATAAGGGAATTTATTGAATTAGGCCACAGCGCACCTCTTCCGAGTGTTATATTTGCTAATGGCTGCCAGTCGGCATGCGCAGCCAGTGATATTATTGATGCGCGAGCTCAAGATGATGTTTATAGTTTAGCACAGGCATTTATACTGGCAGGAGCACGGCATTATCTGGGTTGTTTTTGGAGAACCGAAGATAATGTTAGCTGGGAATTCGCAAAAGAATTTTATAACCAGGTAGTCAATTCTAATTCTATAGCAGGAGCAGTCAGGTCAGCTCGCTTGGCAATTTTTCATAAATACGGTATATCAGCGATTACATGGCTTGGGTATGTGCTTTACGGGAATCCTGAATTCGTATTATTTAGAACTAAACCAATATCGAAGAATGGCCCAGGATTAAATTTTCCCTTCTTGCGTTTAGAGAAAAAGAAGGTTTTTGTTTTTGCTTCAATTTTATTAGCAGCTGCTTTAAGTCTGGCACTTACGAATATGTCATCCTATCTTAACCCGGGTAGTTATTTTTTATATTCAAAGGCTGAGCGTTTATACCATAAAGGAGATAACTCTCAAACATTAAAGTTGTTAGGCTATATTATTAAAAACGATCCTTTATATTTATCTGTTCGCAGGTTAAAAGGTGATGTTCATTTCCGCTTAGGAATGCTACCTGAAGCATTGGTTGATTATTTTGATTATGCCCGTCTTAGCGAGAGTAAGGGTGATTACAGGCATTTAGCAGCGGCCTATAACAAAATTGGCTGGATTTATCATATGAGGGGGGAGTATCCAAGAAGCCAGGAGTTTTACAAAAAAGCCCTGGATTTAAGCATAAAGAATAACGATAAATTAAATGAAGCGGATGCCTTGGCACGTTTAGCTGTCTGGCATATCGATAAGGGAAATAATGAAGCAGCTTTTTCTTTATTGACAAAAAGCTCAGAAATTAACAGGAGGCGGCAACATAATTCTGAACATAAATTCAATTTGGCTTGCGATTATTTTAATATTGCTTTTCTTTACCTTGAAAAAAAAGATTACTCTGCCGCCAAAGACTTTTTTAACAGAAGCAAGCAGTTATTTGAAAATCTAGGGGCAATTCCTGAATTAAGTGATTATTACTTTGATATGGGGGAAATCGCTCTTTTTGAAAAAAAATATGATTTGGCACATAAATACTATCAAAAAGGACTTGCTATAGATAAGAGGCTCAATCATAAATTTAATCTAAGTTCTGATTACTGGATGCTCGGTGAGTTTTACCTAGAAACAGGCAAATTAATTGAAGCAGAGAATTATCTTAAACAAGCACTATCTATCTGCCAAGAAATAGATAATCGACCGGTTTTAGCCGGCGTTTACTATGATTTAGGCCTGATTTATAAAGAAATGAATAAGCAAGAAAAGGCTAAAGAAAGTCTTTCGCAAGCACTGTATCTTTATAAGGATATAGACACGCCCGATTATTCAAAAGTCCAACAAGAATATCTTTCCTTAGAATAAACTTATCCAAGAATAAATTTACTTTTTATATAATAGGCTAATTAATAAGGGACACCCTTGCGATGCCTCATCGAATATCTTTTAAACTTTCTCTTCGGCATCCCGAATGAGAATCGAAAAAATAATCTCATGAGGGGTTGGCTTAAGGGGTGTCTCCCGACACTTCGGCTGCGCTCAGTGTGATTCTGGTTCGATTAACTCACCATCCCTCGAATCATCCCGAGCAATGTCGAGGGAGAAGCGTGGTGAGCGAAGTCGAACCATTGGCTGAGAAAGCCTGCCTGCGCTAAAGCTTCGGCAGGCAGGCCTGCTTACGCTAAAGCTTCAGCAGGCAGGCCTGCTTACGCTAAAGCTTCAG
>JAHJCI010000187.1 GCA_018813085.1 Candidatus Omnitrophota bacterium
GCATAGGCTGCTAATGAGGCCACAATAACTATGCCAATCACAGTGCAGACTGTATAAATAATACTGTTAATAAAATAGCGGCCAAACCCCCCCTCTTTCCAGGCATGATAATAATTCTCCCAATGCGGATTATGAGGTATAAGCGACGTATCAGAAAATATCGTATCCTGCGTCTTGAGGCTGGAGGAAACCATCCAGACTAAAGGAAAAATACAGCTTGCCGCCACAATCAACAGAAAAATATGAATAAAGAAATTCAGCGTAAAATTCTTTGTCTTGTAATATATCCCTGTTTTCATTATATCGCCCTGCTAATGTTGAGCACGCTTAGAAAAACGGTACTGAATAAAAGAAACAATTATTAAAATAAATCCAAAGGTAATACCCTGGGCACAGGCATAACCGAAACGCGATGAACCACGCATAGAAGCCAAAATCCTTAACACCGGCACCTGTGTATGATATACCGGTCCGCCGTCGGTCATAGCGATAATCAAAATAAATCCCTGCATCGTCCCCAATATAGTCAAAATCCCCACCAGCACCGTGACCGGTATCATCAGTGGAAAAGTAATATTCTTAAAACTCTGCCAGGCATTGGCTCCGTCCACCTTAGCGGCTTCATAAAGCTGTTGCGGTATAGTTTGTAGCCCGGCCAGGAATATCAGAAATCCCCATCCAAAACCCTTCCAGCTATGCACTAAGGCCACGGTGGTTAATGCAGTATTAGGGTCAGAGAGCCAATGACGCACCAGTTGCGGAAACCCCATTCTTATTAATGTGTGATTAAGCAGCCCGTAGTTGCCGTCCAGAATCCATTGCCAGACCAGGCCTACTACCACCTCGGATAATACCGGCGGGATAAAGAATATGAGGCGGTAGAAATTCTTCAGGCGAATCTGACGGTCGCAGGCCCAGGCCAGACTGAACGCCAAGGCATTCTGCAGGGTTAAGGCAATCAGGGTGATATACCCGGCATTAAGCATCGAATTCCACCATATCCTGTCCTGGGTGAATATTTCCCGGAAATTAGAAAGCCCCACGAATATTTTAGTCGGCAGTATCCCGTCCCATTCATACATCCCCAGTTTAAAAACCCAGAAAAAAGGAATGATATAGAATACGGCCAATATTGCTACTGCCGGCAGGACAAACATATAATTTTCCAGGTTTTCCTTGAATCTCATCATACCTATATTACTGCCTTTTCTTTGCCAACTCCCTTTCCTTGACTACTTGAACCAAGACTGCTACTTCCTGAGGCGTCTTTTCCCCGATAATGATTGACTGGATACCCTTATTCCAGGCTTCGGTTACCAACGGCAGTTCAGAAACCCCCCAGGTATTGGGATGCGTAGTCAAGTCCATATCGTCGGCAAACTGCGCCAGGGCAGGCGAGATATCGTCCAGGCATTCCTTATTAGAAGGCAGGTTATTGGTAGCCTGCGCCAGGTAAGCCTGCTGTTCTTCGGCGGTAAGCCACTTTAAGAATTCAACCACCTGTTCCCTGTTTTCTGAACGGGCGTTTACCATAAACGAAGAGCCGGCGCCGCCCCAGATGCTTAACGGATATTCGCTGTTTATCTTAGGCGGCAGCATCACTCCGTAGTTTAACGCCGGGTTCATGCTGTGGTAGACATTAACGCACCAGGAGCCGTTAAAAGCAAATACCGCCCTGCCGTTGGCAAACAACTGTTCCGCTACCTTATTAACCATGATAACGATACCATCAGCCAGCAGCCCTTCATCCTGCATCTGTTTAAATAAACTCAAGACCTTAATCCAATCTGGGTCAGTATAAGCTACCTCTCCCCGGATAGTGGCCAGAACCTTATTCCTGCCCATAATATTGAATGCAAAATTATTGGCCAGACAATCTATCATCCAGATTTCTGCCAAGCCCGCCACCATCCCCTGCAGGCCGGCCTGTTTAATCTGCCTACCTACAGCAAGAAATTCCTCAAAATTCTGCGGCGGTTTATCGGAATCAAGCCCCATTTCATCGAATAGATCTTTGTTATAAATCATCTGGATGGTGGTTATATCTAGGGGCACGCCGTATATCCCCGGCTGGACCCCGTAAGAATTATCTTGGCTGAATTCATTTACTGCCAGGGCCTTGGCAAAAAAGGAATCCTGCCAGCTGCGGCCGTCTTGCTGCATATAAGGGTATAAATCCAGGACGTGGCCTGCCTTGACAAAAGAAGCAAAAACCCGCTTTTCGGCAAGTATCCCGAAGATATCGGGAAGAGTATTACACTGGGCTGCTGCGCGCGTCTTTTGAGAATAGGCGTCTGAAGGCGCATACAGCTCAAAATTTATTTTTATTCCGGTTTTCTGCTCATACTCACCGGCCAATTGCTCAAATGCTGCCTGGCGATCAGTCATCCAATGCCAAACAACTATAGTTGGCTTCTTTGCCTGCTTAGGAGCACAACTGTATAACCCAAAGACAGCACAACCCAACAAGACAATAGCTATTAACCGTTTCATTCTCTTCTTCTCACCCTGCCCATAATTGCTTTAATTCTATGTATTTTACCATCGTTATGCGGCTTAATCAAGTTTCCTTCTATCCTCTTGCCGTCTACATAAACAGCCTTTATGCCCTGCTGAATACCTTCGGGATTGATTACTTCTATATCGTAAATAGCTCCCCTGAATGGCCTGCGAATAAAGAATTTCTTCCAATGCGAAGGCAGGCAAGGATCAATGCGTAACCCTGAAAAATCCCTGCGTATGCCTAAGAGCCACTCGGTAATTGCGCTAAAAACCCATCCCGCAGATCCTGTAACCCAGGTAAATGCACCCTCGCCGTAAAGATAGGGATGCTCGGGCCCGACCAGATATTCGGCCATAGCGTACGGTTCTGTCTTATATAAATCATAATCCTTTTGCTTATTCGGCAATATCTTACTAAGAGCCGAATAGGCGAAATCTCCGAGCCCGGCTTTAAGCAGCCCGACAATCATAAAGGTTGCGGCATGGGCAAATACTGCCGCATTCTCTTTTGTGCCTTCGGAGAACATACTAATCCTGCCGAGCCTGCCGTCAAATTTAGAATAAGCCGGGTAAAATAAAGCCAGGCCGTGCGGGCCGTCTAAATACTTTTTGACTGATTGTACGATTTTCTTTTGTTTCCCCGAATCCGGGATGCCTGAGAGCAATGCCCAGGCTTGAGAATTAAGAAATATCCTGCCTTCTTTATTATTTTTACTTCCGTATATAAAGCCGTTATCAGTAAATCCGCGGACATACCAGTCACCGTCCCAGGCAACCTTATTAATCCGCTTGGACATAATCTCCGCTTTCTCCAGGTATTCTTTTGCCTTACTTCTTTTGCCGATTAAGCCTGCAAGTTCAGATAACATCTTTAAGGAGCGCACAAGCGCCTGGGCAAGCCAGACACTTTGCCCTTTTAACTTAATCCCTGCCGCATCGATAGCATCATTCCAATCAGCATGGCCGATTAAAGGAAGCCCTTTATGCCCTGTATCATTAAAGCAAAAATTCAGGTTTGCCTCTAAGTGTTCAAAGAGCGTCCCCTTTGAAACTTTAAGTTTTTTAGCGGGTTTAAAACAATGGTCGACATGCCAGCCGTTAATCCACTTATCTTTTAAATAAGGCATTTGCTTACTTAAGATTGCTTTATCCCCGGTCTCCTGGATATAACCATATACCAAAGAGGTAAGCCAGACCTGATGGTCTTTATTGGGACGGAATTTATGCGGGCCCTCGGTTTCCGACCAGCCCGACGCAGAGGTACCGTCCCTGCGGATAAGCGAAGCCAGTTTAAGAATCTTTTGACGGCTGATACCCGCATCCAGGGAAAGAATGCTTTCGCCGTCTTGCGCAGAATCACGGTAGCCCTTTCCGCCTGAACCCTCATGGTAATAAGAAGGAGAACGGCTCCAGAAGTTACAGATATAAAGCTGGTATTTAAGCCAGGCATTAGTTAAAAAATCTATTTCTTTTTCGGGAGTTTTAACAATAATATTATCTATAATCCGCTTTCTCCAGGCTGATTTGCTGTTTTTCAGTTCTATTTTTGCGTTTTTGATATTGCGGTATTTTTTAATTACGCGGTTTATTTTGGCTGGACTTTCAAGCTGGCCTAAGACAATCGCAAATTCCTTTGCCTGATTTTTACTTAAATTAATTCTGTGCTTAAACACAGCGATTCCGTCTTCCCCGGAACAGATTTGCTTATTTCTCTTGTGACTGGTGACTGGTGATTTGTGATTTGATAATATTGCTTCGGGTTTTTCTTCGCTATTATACCTTCCCAGGAATTCATATTTATTCAGCCAATGATTCTTAACTGCCAGGGAGCTGGCGAAAAAAGCATTCCCCTGAAAGGGGCGTATATTCATGTCCTGCCAGAAAGCGGTCTTTTTGGCAAATACCGCCTGATGCGAAGAGTCGAACCAGATGCGGTTATAGAGATTCATGATATTACGATAGCGCAATTCTCCATGATAATCTCCCAGCAGCCACTCAATATACGGATATATTTCCAAAGAGCGGCTCCTGCCGGTTTTATTTTCTACCCTTACAATCCAGACCTCGCAATCATCTCTTTCCGGGACAAAGTAGGTAATTGCCGTACCGATTCCGTAATAACCTGATTCAATCGTAGTATAACCCAGGCCGTGACGGCATCGGTAATAATCAGGCTTAGTGCGCATAGGCTGATAGGTTGAACTCCAAACCTTTGCGCTTTCGGTATCCTTAATATAAATATAGCGGCCAGGGCGGTCAAAATGCCAGTTCTCAGGCAACCATCTTAGAATACGGTTAGTGCGGCAATCCCGGTAAAAACTATATCCGCCGGCACACTGTGAAATGATTGCGCAGTATCGGCTATTTGTAAGATAGTTAATCCATGGTCTGGGAGTCAGTGGCTTAGTGACAACGAACTCACTGCCATCTTGACTAAAATGGCCGTACTTGTTCGGCATATTTATTAACTCCGAAATTATATTTCTGGAAGTTTTGTTGCTACTTCCAGAGAATGGGGGCTAATCCAATAAGTTCAGCCTTTTCCAAACGTATACCAGTGCGTTGTTTGGATCTGTCAGGTAAAGGCCAAGACCAGACAACCTCGCCTCTTGTGTAAAAAGACCCTCGGTCCCCGGGTAAATCCAACCACATCTCCAACTGTGTATTTGGAGAAAGTTTCTCATTACCAAGAATGCCTAAGCCATGACCGCTGATATCTACGGTCTCAGCCTTGCATTCTTCATCCTGGCCTGAAGCCAATAATCTCACTGAGAGCGCTTTGCCAATACGGGCAAATATACGCCTGTCATTCGAATTATTATCGTATCGCATGACTAACCTTCCTTCCTCCGTGGCTTTCCGTGGCTTTTCCCGTGGCTTTTAAAAATCTTTGTTAAATTATCATAAAATTACTTAGAAGTCAATCCTATTGTTTCCTAACACACAGAAACTAATCAATTTAAAGTAAATTTCACATTTCCCTTCACCTCCTTTAGTATACCTTTTTTTACCTCCATTATCCAACTATTTTTTATTCCCCCTTGCCCTTGAATCAACGCTGCGCAGAATCTCTCTTCCAAGCCTTGCTACCTGCTCGCTGGAATCACTCAGGCAGCCGC
>JAHJCI010000188.1 GCA_018813085.1 Candidatus Omnitrophota bacterium
GTAATAAAAAGGGCCAGATATGCCGGGCCATGATTCAGAATTCAAAAAAGGTAAAATGCTTAAATCCGCTATATCGAATTTCGTTCTTAATGAAAAAGATATAATCGAAAAATTTATCCGGTCTGCCGGCCCGGGCGGGCAAAACGTCAATAAAACCTCGACGTGTGTATATCTCAGGCATATTCCTTCAGGCATAGAGGTTAAATGCCAGCGTGAACGTTCGCAGGCTCTAAACCGCGCTCTGGCGCGTAAACTCCTGGTAAAGAAAATAGAGGCTTTGATTTTAAGGAAAGTATTCGAGGAAAGGAAACGCATCGAAAAGGCGCGAAGGCAGAAGCGCAAGAAATCCAAGGCGGCAAAATTAAAAATATTAGAGGTAAAACGCAGGCATTCCCAGAAAAAACGCCTGCGTGCCAAGATTCGCGAAATATAGATAATCTTGTGGCTAATAGTGTTTGACATTAGCCTAAGGTATGTTAACCTATAAAAGGTAGTTCAAGGCAGAATTACTATATAAAACAAAGGCGTTTAGAGGCCGTTTTATCGGCGCTAAACGTTTTTTTATTTTTACCCCGTTACAGAAAGCCACCGATAAAGTCGGTGCTAGGAAAAATATAGACGCTGACGGTGGCTTAATGCCATGGCCAGCGGAAAACGCTAAAGAGAATTCTCTAACGGGGTCTACTGGCATTTGTATTTTAGGTTCTACGACTTCAACAGACGAGATATATTTTAATATTTACTGCAGGGTTATGATAAAAAAATATTTTTCTATGTCGGCAACAGGCTATTTACAAAATAAGAAAGGAGAGTATAATAATAAAATATGAATGAAAATAACCCCATTGGTTTTGACAATGAAAAATACCTCAAAGAGCAAGGCGCTGCTATACTGGAGCGGGTAGAAAAATTCAACGGCAAACTCTACCTTGAGTTCGGAGGCAAGCTGCTTTTTGATTATCACGCAGCCAGGGTCCTGCCTGGTTATGACCCCAATGTCAAGATAAGACTCCTGCAGCAGCTTAAAAATAAGCTTGATATTATACTCTGTATTTACGCCGGCGATATTGAGAAAGGAAGGATGCGCGGCGATTTCGGCATAACCTACGATGTAGATGCCTTAAAAATTATTGACGACTTAAGGCGAAAAAAAATAGATATACTGGCCGTAGTGATAACACGCTTTGATAATCAACCGCAGGCAATTAAGTTTAAGAACAAATTAGAACATCGCAACATCAAGGTTTATACCCATCAAGCTACCAAGGGTTATCCTACTGATGTAGATTTGATTGTAAGCGAAGATGGCTATGGGCGTAATGCCTATATTGAAACCAAAAGCCCGTTAGTTATAGTTACCGGCCCCGGGCCCGGCAGCGGAAAACTGGCAACCTGCCTTTCGCAGCTATACCATGATTACAAAAGGGGGGTAAGATCAGGGTATGCTAAATTCGAAACCTTTCCTATCTGGAATTTACCGCTTGAGCATCCGATAAATATCGCCTATGAGGCAGCTACGGCAGATATAGCGGATTTCAATCTTATCGACCCTTTTCATTTAAATACCTACAATCAGAGCAGTGTCAATTATAACCGCGACGTAGAAACATTTCCTGTGTTAAAAAGGATATTGGAAAAGATTACTAGTTCAGAATTAGTCTATAATTCTCCCACGGATATGGGCGTTAACAGGGCCGGCTTTGCGATTGTTGATGATGACACGACAAAAGAAGCGGCCAGGCAGGAAATAATAAGAAGATATTTCAGGTATAAATATGAAAAAATATTAGGAATTGAAAAAGAAGAAACCGTAGAGAGGGTTAATCTTCTGATGGAAGGGATGAATTTAAAGCAAGAGGACAGAAGCGTAGTTGTGCCTGCAAGAAAAGCAGCCGAGGAAGCGCAAAAAAAGAATAAGCACATGGAAAGTATCGGTTGCGGAGCGTCCATAGAATTAAAAGACGGCCGAATTATAACCGGCAAGAATTCTTCTCTTATGCATGCTGCTTCTGCCGCTGTTTTTAATGCCATAAAAGCATTAGCTGAGATTCCCGAGAAGATCCATCTCTTATCTCCTAAGGTGATAGAACACATCGGAAACCTGAAAAAAGATATTCTGGGTTTGAAATCGGAGTGCCTTGACCTGGAGGAGATACTTATTGCTTTAAGTATAAGCGCGGCAACAAATCCCACGGCAGAAATGGCAATGAAAAAATTACAGGAACTCCAAGGCTGCCAAGCGCATATCACGCATATCCCTACTCCCGGAGATGAAACAGGCTTAAGAAGACTGCGTATTAACCTTACAGCCGACGCAAATTTTCCTTCTAGTGATTTGTATATTGTATAGTTTTAAAGCCTTCCCTGTAGAAATTAGATAACCGATTGTTTTGATTATAAAAGGGACACCCTTCCGATGCCTCATCGAATATCTTTTTGAGTTACCCTTCGGCATCCCGAAATGGTACCTTAAAAA
>JAHJCI010000189.1 GCA_018813085.1 Candidatus Omnitrophota bacterium
CTTCGCCGCAAAATTAAGGTATACTTAGAGCCGGAAAACTAACTTAACTGGGGGACGTTCCCTAAAGGGACACCCCGCTATGCTATAACTGCTTTATATATAATAAGTTCGTAATACCACTCTTAAGAGAGGTAATTCCAAATTAGAGTCTTATCATAAAACAAAGTTACTATATGGAGATTGTAAGCGGCATACATAACAATTTGAAAATAAAGGAATTATAAGTAAACAGGGTGTCGCCTTGGGGAACGTCCCCCAGACATAGAAGAGAATGAGAAGATTAATTATATTGTTTATTAGTTTAACAATTATTATAGGAGTTATAGACTTTGCTTATTCCCAGGATATCGACAAAGATGCGCAGACACATTATCAAATCGGCAATTTCTATTATCAGCAGGGTAGATACAAGGAAGCAGAAGAGGAGTTCCAGAAGGCGTTAGAGCTGATTAAAGAAAAGCCCGTCACTAAAACAGAGCTTGTCTTACCGGGAGAAAAAGATTTTGTTAGAGAGAGCCGGGATTCCGGCATAGAATATATTATCGGTGAGGGGGATATTTTAGATATTTCCGTTTGGCAGAATCCTGATTTAGACCGGGAAGCGATTGTACGCCCGGATGGCAGGATTTCTTTTCCCTTGGTGGGAGATTTGCCTGCCGTAGGGCTAACTATTACACAGATTGATGAACAACTCACAAACAGGTTAAAAGAATATATAAAGTTTTCGGAGGTTTCAATCTCGATTAAAAAAATAGGGGGCGAGAAGGTTATTGTCTTAGGAGAAGTAGATGAGCCTGGGGTTTATTCAGTTACAGGGGCAAAAACTATATTGGAAGCAATAGGCTTAGCCGGTGGCTTTACTAATCATGCGGTTACCTCCAGCGTAATATTAATCCGGGGCGGCTTCCAGAAGCCTCAAGCGCAAAGAATTAATTTGACTAAGGCGATTAAGAGAGGAGATACGCGCCTGAATATTCCCTTAGAATCAGAAGATGTTATTTTTATCCCCAAGAAATTCATTGCCAACGTAAATTACTTTCTCAGCCAAATTCTTGATCCCCTCATCAAAGGTAATTATAGGTCAGAATCAATTACTAGTTGGTAAGCTAACCCAAAATGCTTCATTTTCAACAAAAAACCTCTAATTTAATAAAAGTTTTCCTTATTTTTTTAATATTCACCTCTCTTTCTTTTGCCGAGCAGGATAGAGAAGAAGATAAACTAGCCGGAGAATTATTCGGTGTTCCCGTCCCGATGGGAAATTATTATTTTGCTAAAAGGGCGGTTATAAGTTTTGATGCCAAATGGCGCGGTATTCCCAGGGATGAAGAAGAATTAGAAGATTTGGTTTGGCAGGAATTACTTTTTTCATTTGAAGCATACAGGCGCGGCATAGAAGCAAGTGACAGCGAGATTAATCAAGAAGTGGATAAGCTGTTAAAGGTAGATAAGGTAGAGTTTGACTGGAAGCAGGATACGGATGCCTTTAAGCAATGGGTTGAAGAAAAACTGAAAGAACCAATTGAGTTATTCAGGAATCAGATTGAGCACCTTGTTAAGTTAGAGAAGCTGCGCAATCAGGTTTTAGAGAGCATCGAGCCGGAGGCAACAGAAGAAGAAGCATACCAGAAGTTTCTTGATGAATATAATTCTTTAGGGGTTGAACTGATTCAGTTTGAGGATTCTGAATTAGAGCAGGCGGAAATTTTGTACAACCAAGCCCAGTCTGATCCTGAGGCTTGGGATAAGAAAAAAGAAGATAATCCCAAATCCTATAAGAATCTTACAGGCCCTTATGCCCTGGATTTTCTGATTAACCTTTGGGGGTTTAAAAGAGAAGATGCCTATGCGATGATGGATATCAAAGATGGCGAATTTTACAAACCCTCTCCTATATACAAGGGCTATGGCGTATTTAAGATTATCTCAACAAGAAAAGCTGACCCTGCGGAATTCGAAAAACGCCACGATTATTATTTTGATAAGATTAAGACGATCAAAAAGTATAAAGGCTTTAAAGAATGGGTAGAAACATTAAAAGAACAGGCTAATATCAAGAGATTTATAAAATGAAGATCACCAGTATAATTAAAAAGGTTTCTTATTATAAAGACTGGCGGCTTCTGCTAAGAGTTTTTGTTACTTCTTTAAGGATATCCTTTATTTGTCTTTCAGGTAAAGCTCATTTACTTCTTTCTCTTATTCCGCTAGAGACGCACAAATTCACAAAGAATCAGGATAAAGAGAAGATAGCTCGCTATGTTTACCTCTGCCTGTTTTTACGCAGGATATTAGGTATCCGCGACACCTGTTTTATGCGCTCCGTCTTACTCTGTAGTATTCTAAGACAGGCCGGGATAGAAGCAGGGATAAATTTCGGCTCTAAAAAAGAAGATAAAGAGTTTTTAGGGCACTGTTGGGTTAATCAAAATAGAGAAGATATGATTAGTGGATACCAGCTTATATTCAGGCACCCTTAGGAGAGTAACTAAAATGTTAAACATAGATTCTTTTATCTCTAAGAACAAGAGAATTCCTTATAGGGTAATTGAAGAAGAGTCAATTTTAGTTGATGTAGACAGGGGTGAGGTTATCCACATCAACGAAGTAGGAACAGAAATTTGGGAATTTCTACAAGACAAAAAGAAAATAAGCAACATAATTGACCATATATTTGAAATATTTAGCGTAGAGAAAGATGTTCTTCAAAAGGATGCGCTGGATTTTTTGGAAGAACTTATTAAAAAAGGGATTTTAGTATTAGAAGGTCATTAAGGATAAATATTGCCGATATTTGCTTTCAAATTGATGTAGAAAATTCTCGCACCTTTTTTGATTTGAAATCTAGATTCAAGAATTTTCTCTCTACAATGCCAGCAGATTTAATAATTCATCTTCGAGCAAAGCCTCCTACCCTGAATATTAATAAAAAGATTCTAAAAGAACTTATCAACGGGCCAGATAGTATTACTTTCGTCCAGGAGAAAAAGAAATTTTTCCTGGTAAGTAAACAGAGGCCGGAATTGAAACTCGGATTTATTGATTCAGAAAAAAAGGAAGGTTGTTTATACGAAATATCAAAAGGGCAGCCAGGCATTTTGTTTACAGATTTTATTTTTCTTAGCCTTTATGTATTCCTTAACATTACTAATGGTTTTCTAATTCATGCTTGCGGGATAATTAAAGACGGCAAAGGGTATATTTTTGCCGGCCCAAGCGGAAACGGAAAGAGCACCGTGGCCAGTTTATCAAGGAACTTAGCAGTGCTTTCCGATGACCGCCTGTGCATAAGGGCAAAGAGAGGCTCATATTATATGTACGGTGTTCCTTGGGGATATGCTACAATAAATAAATCAGTTGTGATAAAAAAAATCTTCTTCTTAAACAAGGCCAAGCAGACTACTTTTAAGAGATTGAACACTTCTTTAGCCGTAGCAGAGGCCTTTTGTAATCTTTCAATAGGATTATATAAACAGTGGAATATTAAAAGAATGCTTACTGCTATAGCCAAAATGGTGGCTAAGATTCCCTGTTATGAAATGCGGTTTTCACTTTCTGAGCCATTCTGGGAGAGAATAGGCGATTTGGAAAATTAAGAACGGAGATTACCTTGATACCTGAAGGATTAATGGATAAGATTGTAGATAATACTATCCCCCTTTCGGTTAGTTTTGAATTAACCTGGAGATGTAATTTAAGCTGTCTTCATTGCTACCAATTTCAATCAAGTAACCAAGAACTCACCACGCCGGAAATAAAAGATATCTTGGATCAGCTGGCTGATGCCGGGGCTTTTTATCTTTCTTTTACCGGCGGGGAACCCTTAATGCGGGAGGATTTCTGGGAAATAGCAGAATATGCTAGATATAAAACTTTTTCCATAATGCTACAAACTAACGGTTCTCTTATTACGCATAAAGATGCAAAAAATATATATAGGCTTAATTTCTCTGAGGTTCGTATAAGCCTCTTGGGCGCTACTGAATCTATTCATGATGGTATAACCCGGGTTGAAGGCTCATTTAAAAGAGTAATTGAAGCTATTCGACTCTTAAAAGAAGAGAGCGTAAGGGTTATATTTGCTACTACCTTGATGCGAGAGAACGCCTTTGAGTATAGGCAATTTAGGGATTTAGCTGATAGGTTAGGGGTAATATTAATAACTTCTCCGGTAGTCTATCCCAAGAATAATGGAGATAACGGCCCTATAGGGCATAGATTAACAGAAGCAGAGATTAAACAGGTTTACTCCTATTACTTTGAATGGGATCCTGAAATGCAAAAACAATTTTGCATAGAACGTAAAGGGCTATTGTGCGGCTTTGGCAGAATAGCCTGCTCTATTAATCCTAAGGGGGAACTCTATCCCTGTGTAGCCTTGCCTTTAGCAGCAGGGAGCCTAAGGAGGACACCTTTTAAAGATATATGGTCAAAATCAGAAATTTTGAATCGAATCAGGGCAATTCAAGAACAGGATTTAGGTGATTGTTATGGGTGTTCGTTATCCTTGAGTTGTTTTCGCTGTTCAGCAATGTCCTATTTTGAAAAGGGTGAAATTACGGCAGTGCCAGAGGAATGCTGCCGAATAACAAAAACCTTAAAGGAGGTGCGCGATGCAAAACAAGCCTAAAAGAAAGTACGAGAAGCCAAAGGCGCAGGTAAAAAAGCTGGACACCTACTTTTTTGCCTGTAAGAACACCGCTCCCTGCACGCCAATCAGGGCACAGTGTTAAGCGGGGGATCTACTTGAGAACTGGCAGGCTGGTAGGAATACAGCCCATAAAAGATGTATTCCTTATGGAATACCACTCCCAGGCCTATTCCTTTTGGAGAAGAACCAAGAATAGAATCCTGGTTCATCTGGATGCGCATATGGATTTTGGCTGGAGGCCAGAGAGGCATATCAGCCAAATTCTAGAGATCAAGACCATTAAATCATTGAACAGATTATTGAACCAAAGTTCCGTTTGGGAGATAGGGCAAAGAGGCAGGGAGGGCCTGGCGATTTACCTTGCCTTAAAGAATAAGATACTAAAAGAATTCTGGTGGGTAGTCCCGGATAAGGAGTGGGGCACACAAAGGGAACGCAGGAATATTGAGAAGCTGATTAGGCACATCCCAGTCAAAAAAAGAATTATAACAGAAGGCAAACGCATCATAATTAAAATTGATAATATGAGGGTTATAACCTGCAGATTGCAGGATTTACCGCAATTCAAAGAGAGTATCCTATTGGATATTGACCTTGATTTTTTAGTTATCAAATCTGTATTTAAAGCAGATGCCTCTTGTTCAGGAAGCCCCTGGATTAAGCCTGATGAATTGGTAAGTAAATTAACAGAAAAGAAAATTCGCACAGATTTAGTGACTATTGCCTGTTCTATCAAGCAAGGCTTTACCCCTGCCAAATATAAATCATTGGGAGATAAATTAGCAGGCATTCTTAAACACCCAAATAAGTATTTTTCTTAAGCAGGACATTCGGATTTATAATAGGCGAAAATAAAAAAAGAAAGATTACTAAACTGCATTACAAGCCAGGAATAGAAGAGATGGAGCAAATAGACAGATGCGATCAGGGGATAGATGAGAGATTAAAACAATTAAATCAATTGTATAAACAGATACCGGATGCTGATTGTAGTAATTGCAATAGACACGGAGAATGCTGCCTGAGTGTATTTGTAAGGGCAATTGAATTTGAGAACATACAAAGATATATGGATGAATATTTAGGGGATGAGCAAAAAAGGTCTATAAGAAAACAGGTATTGGAAAACTATCATATAAGAAGTATATATATGCAAGCAGGAAAGAAAACATCTCTAAGGCTAAGATGTTTATTCTTAAATAACGTAGGAAAATGCATGATATATTCAATTAGGCCCCTGGTTTGTCGAATAAATGCAGGGTTGGTTGCCAAGCAAGATTTAAAAATTAGCGATATAGATGGTTATTTTAAATATCTGGATAATGACTATATAACCAATGTTCAGTTGATGGAATTCTGGTTGATGTTTAAGATTGTAGGGGCAAAGAAGGTCGTTGAACTCATCCGAAATGATGGTTTGGCAAGCCGAAGGAATTTGCACAATCTCGATTTTAAGAATAGCCTCCCCAAAAACCTAAATAGAAGATTAAGACGCCCAAATACCTGTATTCTGGACCGAATATCTAAAACCCAAAATTTGCATTAGAGATATCTCTCTGTTTTAACATACTCAACGACAAAAAATTATGCAATAAGTCCCTGGCATAAAAAAGTTCAGGTAAAATTTTGGGATTACCCCGCCGTTTTCCAAAATTTCCACGGGAAATTTTGGCGGCGGCCCTGCGGGCAGATTTTGCTATTGCAAAATCTGGGTTAAAGAGGGAAATCAATTGAGTTGGCCTAAGGAAGATAGAATTGTGTTTGCTTGTTCGAGGATAAATGCAAATGCGAAGCTTTGCCAAGAAATCAAGGAGAATCTTAATAGCGATTTAAACTGGGATTATTTGCTTGAAACGGCAGAAGATGATGGTGTTATTTCTTTATTATATCGGATTTTAAAGGATTTTGGGAATGGCCTTGTTCCGGATAGGGTGGGGGATATACTAAAGAGAAATTATCTTGAGACTACTGCAAGAAACTTCTTTATTCGGTTTTTTCTTGATATTTCTTCAAGGAAATACTCCCCTATTGTCGCATCTCCTATGTTTTCTGGAGTAA
>JAHJCI010000190.1 GCA_018813085.1 Candidatus Omnitrophota bacterium
CGGCTCATTTGCCTTACGGGACAAAATCAGCCGAGGCCATAACCAGGTTTACGCTGAATAACGTTCTTTTCCTGCTGAAGCAGAAAGTTAAGCTTATCATTGTTGCCTGTAATTCTGCTTCAAGCCTTGCCTTGAGTTCAATATTGCGTTATTTCAGCGTTCCGATTATAGGCGTAATCGAGCCGGGAGTAAAGCAGGCAGTCAGAATAACAGAGACAAAGTGTATAGGCATTATCGGTACGCCTGCGACTATCAGGAGCGGGGAGTATGAAAAACAGATAAAGAAAATCGATCCATCTATTAAGGTTATTAGTCAGGCCTGCCCGTTGTTTGTGCCTTTGGTAGAAGCAGGATGGATTAATCAGAGCGAAACATTTACAATCGCTAAAAAATATCTAGACTCTTTATTGGTTAAAAATAAAAAGACGGATACTTTGATTCTCGGCTGTACTCATTATCCACTGCTTAAGCCAGTATTTAAGAAAATCCTGGGTGAGAAAATCAGGCTTATTGATTCTGCCGAACAGGTAGTCAGGCAGGTTGCTGGCGTTTTACATGATCAGGGCCTTGCCAGGAAAAGCTCTGATAGAGGGGCTAGATGCAGGTTTTACGTTAGCGATGACCCGGATGGCTTTGCTTATCAGGCCAGGAGTTTTTTGGGCCAGCGGTTATCAAAAGTCCAAAGGATAAATCATGTATGAAGTTAAAGTAAGAGCTCAATTCAGCGCGGCGCATAATTTAAGAGGGTATCTTGGAAAGTGCGAGCAACTTCACGGCCATAACTGGAAGGTTGAAGCTGTTATTCGCGGAGAAAGATTAGATAAAATCGGCATGCTGGTTGACTTTAAGCTCGTAAAGTCTAAATTGAATAGCATTCTTGAGGGATTAGACCACAAACATCTTAATCGCCTTAGCTATTTCAAGAAGATTTACCCCGCTAGAAATAAGAAATCTTCAAAAAGAAAAGGTAAGATTTCTAACGGGGTTAATCCTACCTCGGAAAATATCGCTAAATATATTTATATTAAACTGCATCCGAAGGTTTCCGGCCTCATTTCGCTGAAGGTTTGGGAATCCGATAGCTCTTCTGCTACATATTATGGCATTTAAAAGAAGCGCTTGCGCCAAGAGGCGGGCGATAGTTTTATTATCCGGCGGGTTAGATTCAGCCGTAACGCTTCATATCGCTAAGAAGCGGGGTTTTAGTTGTCATTGCCTTATATTCGATTACGGCCAGCGCCATAAGAGAGAGATAATATCTGCAAAGAAAATTGCTCAAGCAGGAGAATTTAAGCAACAAGTCTTAAAAATAAAATTACCCTGGAAGGGCTCAAGCCTGCTAGATAATAAGGCAGTAATCCCTCATCAGCCGGATAGCCGGTTGTCTGCCGGGGATAGAAAAAAGAATATTCCCTAAACTTATGTCCCTGCGCGCAATATTATCTTCTTGAGCTTTGCTGTTTCTTTCGCAGAAGCAATCGGAGCCGGAGCGGTATTTATCGGAGCACACAGCCAGGATTATTCCGGTTATCCGGATTGCCGTAAAGAATTATTAAGCGCTTTTAGCAAGGTTATTAAGACCGGTACAAAGTCAGGGGTTCAGGGAAGAGAGATAAAAGTTTACGCCCCTTTGCTTAGCAAGGGTAAATCAGAAATTATTAAACTGGGGATTAAGCTGGGCGTTCCTTTTGCGCTAACCTGGTCTTGTTATAAGGGGGGCAGCAAACCTTGCGGCCGTTGCGATAGTTGCCGTTTCCGTTCAATGGGTTTTGCCAAAACAGGAATTCCAGACCCAGCTAAAAAAGCGGCTCTTGAGATTGATTATCATGCAAGGTAAAATTGCGGAAGTTTTTAAGAGCATACAGGGAGAAGGGCCGTATTTAGGCAAAGAACAGATTTTTATAAGGTTTTACGGCTGTAACTTAAAAGATTGTAAATTTTGCGATACTGAATTGAGTTCTTTTAAAGAATACCAGCCACGCGATTTGTTAGATTATTTAAAATCGTACTCTGACTGCCGTTTCGTTTCCCTGACAGGAGGGGAGCCCTTAGTTCAGGTAGATTTTTTGCAAGAATTATTAATTTTAATTAAAAAAGCTGGCTACAGGGTTTATTTAGAAACTAATGCGACATTGCCTCGGGCATTGGGGCAGGTTATTGATAATCTGGATATCATTGCCATGGATTTTAAGCTTCCTTCATCAACGGGGCTGAGAGATTTCTGGGCGGAACATGAGGAGTTTATAAATATAGCCCAAGAAAGGGAAGTTTTTGTTAAGGCAGTGATATGTAATAGCACAACCTTAACAGATATAATCAAGGCAACCGAATTGCTCGCCCATTTTAATAAGAATATTCCTTTTATTTTGCAGCCAGATACGTCAAGCCTTACCAGGGAGCTCATGCATAAGGCTCAGAAATTTAGAATTTATTGTTCTGAAATATTATCAGATGTCAGGTTAATACCCCAAATGCACAGACTGGCAGGAGTAAAATGAAAAAACAAAAATCCGGATATGAAGGCAGGCAGGAAAACATCAGGAGATTAAAAACTCCTAAAATTGAAGTTTGGCAAAATAAGTATCCGGACAAAAAATATAATATAAATCTTGAAGTTTCGGAGTTTACCTGTATTTGTCCAAAAACCGGGCTTCCTGATTTTGCCATGGTCAGGATTGAGTATTCTCCGGCTAAATATTGTATTGAGCTTAAATCATTTAAGATCTACTTGATTTTCTACCGTAATCTCGGCATATTCCATGAACATGCAGTAAACAGGATACTGGATGATTTGGTAGAAGCCTGTAAACCGCGCTGGCTTAAGGTTAGAGGAGAATTTAATCTGCGCGGGGGAATTAAGACTACGGTAACGGCGGAGTATAAAAGGAAGCCACAACTTAGCCAGCGATAACGAAGCTAAGATGTGGTTTAATTTGACCCTTGACATAAAAGATGTCAAGGTACAATTCGCCCCGCCATTGGCGGGGCTCATTGAAGATGAAAAAAATAAATAGCGCAGTTATTAGAAAAACTATAGCGTACTTGTGCATAGAGGCGAATATTCAACTAAGGCGCGATGTTATTTCAGCCTTGAAAGAGGCATATAAAAAAGAAAGTAAAAGAGCAGCAAAGGATGCATTAATGGCAATTATTAAAAATGCCGATATTGCCGGCAAGAAAGATTTGGCGATTTGCCAGGATACAGGCATGCCTTATATTTTTGCGGAAATAGGGTATAAGTTAAGGATAATCGGCAACCTTAAGCAGGCAATCAATCAAGGGGTAAAAGCAGGCTATAAAAAAGGATTCTTGAGAAGTTCAATCATTAAAAACCCTTTATCCAGGATTAAGCCGGGTTATGTTCCGGCAATCATTCATTTAGATTTTATTAAGGGCAGTAATTTGAAATTAACGGTTTTAGCGAAAGGGTTTGGCTGCGAGAATAAGAGCCAAATTAAGATGTTTAACCCGACGGATAAAATAGAAGAGATTAAAAAATTTATCGTGCAGGCAGTTAAAACAGCGGGTGCGGATGCTTGTCCACCTTATGTCGTAGGCGTGGGAATCGGTGGGACAGCGGATTACGCAGGATTCCTGGCTAAGAAGGCCTTGTTAAGAAAAATCAAAAATCAAAAATCAAATATCAAAAATACAAATCAAAAATTCCTGCCTTGCCGACAGGCAGGAAAAATCAAAGACAGGTTGGAAAGGGAATTATTAATAGCAATTA
>JAHJCI010000191.1 GCA_018813085.1 Candidatus Omnitrophota bacterium
AATGCTTCCCTTAGAAATGCATAGCATTTCAAGGACTAAGTACCCGAAATTTCTTTGAAATTTCTGGGTGCCCATTTCACGGGGGAAGTGTTTGCTATCGGGATTAATTCGCACTTATCGCGTAGTTTCACTTTACTTGCTAAGCGATGTGCTTTTTACAGAAGTTAGCTTCTTTGCTTCCTGAATTAATTTCTTGGCTTTAACCTTACCAATCCCCTTAACCTCAAGGAGTTTATCTAAATCAACATCCACCAGGTCTTCTACTGTTTTAAACCCTGATTCTTTGAGGCTATCCAGCAACTTATCCCCGATGCCGCTTATTTCAGCCAACGGCATCCCTTTCTTAACCTTTGCCCTTGCCTTGGGCTTTAAAGAAGGTGCTTCTGCTTTGGCCTCTTTGGCTTTTGCCTCTTTCGCTTCCTGCACCTTGGTTTCTTTTGTACGTATATCCAGTTCCCATCCTACCAGGCGGCTGGCTAAACGTACATTCTGTCCGTGTTTACCTATTGCCAGAGATAGCTGATCATCCTCAACGATGACTTCCGCCCGAAGATTATCTCTGTTCAGGTTGATTTCCGCAATCTTTGCCGGAGCAAGGGCAGTAGTAATATATTCCTTTATATTATCGTTAAAACGCACAATATCTATCTTCTCTCCTCTTAATTCATTAACAATATTTTTTACCCGGTTTCCCCTCATGCCTACGCAGGCACCTACGGAATCCACCCTCTCTTCTTTGGAATAAACCGTTATCTTGGTACGCTCCCCGGGCTGCCTGGATATCCCCCTGATCTCAACAATCCCCTCATAAATTTCAGGAACCTCTAATTCGAAAAGTTTTTTCACAAAATTAGGATGAGCGCGCGATAGAATTATCTGCGGCCCGCGGGATTCCTTCCTTACCTCCAGGAGGTATGCCCTTATGCGTTCCCCTTGACGAAACTCTTCCCGCGGAGATTGTTCGCGGCGAGATAGGATCCCCTCGGCCCTTCCTAATAAGTCTATAATAATATTGCCCTTTTCAAAACGATAGACAGTACCGCTGACTATAGTACCGACTTTGCTGTTAAACTCGGTGAAAATAACGTCTTTTTCTGCCTCGCGGATTTTTTGTATGATAACCTGTTTTGCGGTCTGCGCGGCAATACGGCCAAAATCTATAGAAGTAACCACGCGCCCGCTGCAGGTTGCTTTAATCTTGCCGTTTGAGCGGTCTAACTCTACCTTTAATTCTTCATCGGGCTTTAAATTCATCACCTTCCTGGCTGCGGATACAAGAGCGCTCTCCACGGCTTCAATAAGTACTTCTTTCTTAATGCCTTTTTCTCTTTCAATTTGTTCTAATATCGCTAATATTTCTTCGCTCATTTTAATTCCTCGATTATTTGCTTTCCTTTTCTAACATTATCAAAAGATATCTCATGAATCTGCCCTTCTGAATCAATATTCACTGTATTATCATTAACCGTTATAACCTTGCCTGAGACTTCATATTTCTTATCCCGGCATTCATTCAAGAATATCCGTACTTTCTGCTGCAGGCAACGGTTAAAATCCTCTTTGTTAATCAAAGGCCTGTCTATGCCGGGAGAAGAGACTTCTAAAATATAGGCCTGATTGATAATGCCTTCTTTTTCAATAAGCTCTCCCAGCTTATCATTTAATCTTGCGCATTCATTAAGAGTAATCCCTCCATGCGGTTTATCAATAAATAACTTTAAAATTAAACGCCTGCCTGCCGGATGAATCCTTGCCTCAACCAGGCATAACCCTTCCTCTTCTAGCAATGAAGTAAGGAGATTCTTTACAGGCTCAAGCATGCCTGAATATAAGATGCTCATGCTTTATCCCAATGTTTATTTTGATAATTAAGCTTATTCTTAAGTATCCGGTAAAAACTCGGAGGAGAATCAGCCGCAACCAGCTCTTCGCTGTTTCTGTCCAATACAAATATGTCTTTAAGCTGATACTCTAATTTGTCTTGATTTTTTACCTGGCCCAGCTCGCTGATCTTTGTCATCTTGCGCCTTCCGTCAGAGAAACGCTTCTGCTGAATAATCAAGTTAACGGCAGAAAGAATCTGCCTTCTCAGTAAATCTATAGTCAAATTAGGCTGGCCCATCAATGCCATTGTTTCCAGGCGGTTCAGGCAGTCTTCCGGAGAGTTGGCGTGTATGGTAGTCATCGAACCCTCATGCCCGATATTCATTGCCTGCAACATATCCAATACTTCCTCACCTCTTACTTCCCCTACGATAACTCTATCAGGGCGCATATGCAAGGCATTCTTCAATAAATCGCGTATGGTAACTTCTCCTTTACCTTCTATATTAGGGGAGCGGGTCTCCAGCCTGACCAGATAGCGGCAACCAAGATGTAATTCTACGGTATCTTCAATAGTAATCACGCGCTCATCCGGGGAAAGAAAAGACAACGCGGCATTTAAAACAGTGGTTTTCCCCGAGCTTGTCCCTCCTGAAATAAGTATATTAAACCTGGCTTTCACGCATGCCTGAAGAAAATCAGCTGCCTCCTGGGAAAGGGCTGTAAGTTTAACAAGTTCCGATACATTTAATACCTGACGGTTAAATTTACGGATGGTCAGCACGGTTCCGTTTAAAGATAAAGGGCTCCTGATTACATTGACGCGCGAACCATCGGGAAGCCTGGCATCGGTATAAGGCTCAAGCTGCGTAAGCCTTCTTCCTAAAGGAGCAAGTATCTTATCCACAAGATACAACAGATGCTCATCGTCCTTAAAGGTTATATCAGTACGTTCTATTTTTCCGCTGCGCTCAACGCAAACCTGCTTTGGTCCGTCTATCATAATCTCCGTAATGGAGTCATCGCGCAATAATTCCTCCAGAGGCCCCAGGCCAATCATTTCGTTTATTATCTGACCGAGTATTTCCTGCTGTTCCAGGCGCGAAAACAGAGAAAACTCCCTGTTCTTTTTTATGCTATTATTAAATAGTACCTCTATCCTCTGTCTGATTACCTCTTCTGAGGCAGTAAAATATGTCTTATCGATCCTGCTGACAATCTCCAGTTTAATTTTTTCTTTGAATTCTTTTAAGTCCATATTTATGAATCTTCCTGATCCGGTATTAAGAAAGCAGTTTACTGATTTCCTGCCTGATATTCTCCGGCTCTACCAAAGAAGAATACCCGTTCCTGCGCAGCTTAATCTCTGCCTTGCCGCTTTTAATAAAATTCTTTCCAAGTATAACTTGTAAGGGCAGTCCGATTAAATCAGCATCTTTAAACTTTACCCCTGCCTGTTCCTGTCTGTCGTCAAAAAGGACTTCAAGCCCGCTTTTTCTAAGGTCGTTATAAATATTCTCCCCTGTTTCATAAATCTTGCTGCTTCCTGCTTCAAGCGGCAATATAACTACTTCAAAGGGAGCGACTTCTCTGGGCCAGGTTATGCCGTTTGCGTCATTATTTTGTTCCAGTATTGCCGGGATAAGCCGCGATACGCCGATACCATAACAGCCCATAATTATGGCTGACTGGCTGCCCTGCTGGTTAAGGACATTCGCCTGGAAAATTTTACTGTATTTAGTGCCTAATTGAAAAATATGGCCGATTTCGATAGTGTTCAATTTCTCTAATTTCTCATTGCACTTCTTGCATCTGGCTAGCTTTTCATCAAGATAACTTACGCTAATCCCGCAATCCTGGCAGCGTAAAACTATATCTTCTCCGCTTTCTGCGGGAACCATAAATTCGTGAGAAAGGCTGCCGCCCATCAATCCGGGATCTGCTTCTATAACCAGGCAATCCAGCCCGCATCTTTTGAATATACGCTTATAAGCTTCCAGCATATTCTTATAATTGCGATTAAGGCCTTCCTGGTCCAAGTCAAAGCTATAAGCATCTTTCATTATAAATTCACAGGAACGGACCAGGCCAAAGCGCGGACGAATCTCATCGCGGAACTTTACCTGAATTTGATAAAGTATTAAGGGCAGCTGCCTGTAAGAAAATACATTATTCTTGATTAAATCCGTGACTATCTCTTCATGGGTCGGCCCCAGGCAGAGCCGGCGTCCGCGCCGGTCAATAAAACGGAACATCACCTCTCCGATTTCTTCATCGCGCCCTGACTTAACCCACAATTCTTCGGGTTGAAGCGCTGAAAGTAAAAACTCCTCTGCGCCGCAGGCATTCATTTCCTGGCGGATTATATTCTCAATCTTGCTCAATACCCGAAAACCCAAAGGCAAATACGAATATACCCCGGAGATCAGCATGCGCACAAGCCCTGACCTGAGCATCAAGCGGTGGCTTATAGATTCAGCCTCCTGGGGTGTTTCTTTCAACGTGGGTATGAATGCCTTTGACCAGTACATTGTCCTGAGAGTAACCAGAGAACAGAGTGCACCTGCCTCACCGACTGACAGGGATTACAGATAGCCCTGGTTTCTGGTTGCTTTTAAATAATCTTATTTAACTCCTGTAATAATGTATCTACGCAATTCCGGGATGAAACCTTTCTTATTGCTTTGCCTTTTTTAAAAAATAAGCCCTGGTGTTTGCCAAAAGCAATTCCTAAATCAGCTGCTTCTGCTTCGCCGGGGCCGTTAACCACGCAACCCATCACAGCCAATTTTATTGGCCGAATAGCGAGTAGGCCTGCCTGTCGCTGAGCCAGGGAGTAACGAGTAGCAAGCTTTTTCTCCAAATCTCCTACGATCTTGATTAAATCTACTTCACACCTGCCGCAGGAAGGACAACTGATAACTTCAAGCCCGGTATTGCTTAAGCCCATGGCCTCTAAAATAGAATAACCCGCCCTTACTTCCTGGACTGACTTAT
>JAHJCI010000192.1 GCA_018813085.1 Candidatus Omnitrophota bacterium
CTTAAACACTTGGAAATTTCTGGCGCTTCGCGCCTAAAATTTCCTGCGTAAGCTTCGGGATTAATTCGCTCATACAACTTATGCTCCTTTCAGTCGCGTAAGTTGTGAGCTCATTAAAAATGAAATTTAATGAATTAATCAAAGCTGCAGAGTTGCCTTTGCCCGAAGAGAAAGAAGACTTTGAGGTAAAAGGCATTACTTCTGATTCTAGGAAAGTTTGCGAAGGTTTTATTTTCGTTGCAATCGAAGGCAGCAGCCTGAATGGGAATAATTTTTTAAAGGACGCTCTGACGCATAAAGCAAAACTGATCATAACCCGGGAACAGATAAGCGAGCCTGGCTTGAGTAAAATGTGCCGCAGAGTCATGGATACGCGCAAGGTATTGGCAGATTTATGCGCAGCTTTCCGGGGAAGGCCTTCGGAATCAATGAAGGTAGTCGGCATTACCGGCACTAACGGTAAAACAACCGTATCTTACCTGATTGAGGCGATATTAAAATATGCCCGCCATGAACCGGGCGTAATAGGGACAATCAACTACCGTTTTAAAAATAAATCCTTTCAGGCAGATAATACTACTCCCGGCAGCGAAGAGCTGCAGGCTTTACTGGCGAGGATGCTGAAAGAAAATGTCGATTACGCGATAATGGAGGTTTCTTCTCATGCCCTTGAACAGGAGAGGGTGCGGGCAGTCAGATTTAATTCCGCTATATTTACCAACCTCGCCGTTGACCATCTGGATTATCACCGTGACCAGGATTCATATTTTGCCGCTAAAAGCAAATTATTCAAACAGATTAGCGAAGGCGGTTTTGCTATATTAAACAGTGACGATCCCCGTGCCGCTGAATTGTCCCGGCTGACAAAGGCTAAAAAACTTACTTACGGTTTAAACAATCAAGCTGATCTGAGCGCTGGCTGCCTGCGCACGGGGCTTGATGGAACAAAATTACTGCTGAGCCTTTCCAGGCAGATCAGTAAAGATTTTTCTAACGGAATCAGCAGCATAATGTTAAAGGTTCCTTTAATCGGTAAGCACAATATCTATAATCTTCTGGCAGCAGTGGCGTTTGCAATAACTCAGGGAATAGATATCGAGATTATACGCTTAGCCCTTGAGGGCTTTAAGGGAGTGCCGGGAAGGTTGGAGAGGGTAGGCGCGGGAGGAGATTTTCTTGTTCTAGTTGATTATGCGCATACTGAAGATGCTTTAAGAAATGTAATCAGCAGCCTGCGCCCTTTATGCAAGGGGCAAATCAGGGTAGTTTTCGGCTGTGGTGGGGGGCGCGATAAAAGCAAAAGGCCGGAAATGGGTAAAGTAGCTACGGAATTAGCGCACTTCGCGTTTATTACCAGCGATAATCCGCGCAACGAAGAACCGCAAAAGATTATCGATGATATTGTTTCCGGTATAGAAAAGAAAAATTTTAAGGTAATAACCGACAGGAATGAAGCGATAAAAGAAGCTTTAGCTCAAGCAGGTAAGGATGATATAATATTAATTGCCGGTAAGGGCCATGAGGATTACCAAATCTTCAAAGATAAAACAATTCATTTTGATGACCGCGAAGTAGCGCTCGAGTATTTATCCAGGCAATAGCCGAGTATTAAAGGAGCAAGGATAGCAAGTGTTTAGGGTTATAGAAATAGCCAAAGCAGTGGGCGGAAAATTAGTTTACGGCCCTGCAGAATTAAAAATTAGCGGCGTTTCGATAGATTCGCGCAAAATAAAAAAGGGCGAGCTTTTTATTGCCATAATAGGCAGGCGTTTTGACGGGCATAATTTCATAAGGCAGGCGGTAGGAAAAGGAGCAAGCGCAGTTATAGCGCAATCCGGAAAGCGGCAATTAAGCCTTGGGCCAAAGGTAGCCTGTATAATGGTTGCTGATACTACCCGTGCATTAGGGGATTTGGCAAGATTCCACAGGCAAAGATTTAATATTCCCGTTGTTGCGGTTACCGGAAGCTGCGGGAAGACAACTGCCAAGGAGATGATTGCGCAGGTTCTCTCTTCTGAAGCCAAGGTTCTTAAGAATCAGGGTACAGAGAATAACCATATCGGCGTAGCGATGACTTTGTTAAAATTGAATAACTCTCACGATATCGCAGTCTTAGAGTTAGGGGCAAACCATTTCGGCGAAATTGATTATTTGGCAAAGATAACACAGCCTAATTTAGGCATAATAACTAATATCGCTGAGGCACACCTGGAGAACTTCAGGAACCTGAAAGGGGTGTACAAGGAAAAAATAACCCTGCTTAAGAACCTTAAGC
>JAHJCI010000193.1 GCA_018813085.1 Candidatus Omnitrophota bacterium
AGGATACCGAGGAAACAATCGTATAGCTTTGACACATTCTGCGAGCCTCTTTTAGAAGGTCGCTTCAGTGTCAATGGCCATCGTAGTCGAACCATTGAAAATACCCCCATATTTAATCCTATCCTTGGTTCTTGCCCCATTAGAAATTAAGGATTTTTTATTGATTGGGTAAATTAATGCTGAAGATTTTGATTTCACATGCTGGAAAATTGATATTTCTAACGGGGTTAGTTTATTTATTTTTACTTTATTCTTTAATTCAGCGCTATCTATATTCTTCCCGCCTTTTAAAACTAAAGACCGATAACTTCAATGAAGAAATCAATATATTAATAGCCCAGATGGGGAAACAAAATAGCCTGCAGTCTTCTTTTGAGCAAAAGATTGACCATTATAATAATTTAAGAAACATTGCCAATAAAATTCAGAATTTATCATTACAGCAGGTTTCGCAATACTTGGTTGATTACGTTTTTTTCTTGATAGGCAAAGACAAAGGCACTTGCCTTCTTTATCTCGTAGAGCCGGAGAAGCAAAAATTAAACCTCTTTTTAAGCAAAAAAGAAGATAGATCTATGGTGATTAAGCAAAAGCGCGGAGATGTTTTTGACCGCTGGATGATAAAACATTCAAGCTCCCTATTGGTAAGAGATACTAAACTGGACTATCGCTTTGATTTAGAGAAGACTGAATATAAACCGGACAGGACAGTGCTTTCTTTGATTAGCTCTCCGCTGAAAGTAGAACAGAGGTTCCTGGGGATATTAAGGCTGGATAGCGAAGAGGCAGATACTTATTCGCAGGAAGATTTAAGGCTCCTGGATACAATTTGTAACTTAGGCGCCATGGGATTTGAAAATGCCCTGCTTTTTCAGCGTACCCAGGAGTTAGCGATAAAAGACAGCCTTACGCTGACTTATACGAGGGGTTATTTCCTGGAGCGGCTAAATCATGAAATTAAGAGGACTATGAGGCTGCACAAGCAGTTAGCTTTATTAATTATTGATATCGATAATTTTAAGGACTATAACGATAAATACGGGCATATTGCAGGAGATATTTTATTAAAAGGATTGAGTATATTATTTTTGGAATTCTTTTCTAAAGTTTCCGATGCAATGGTTTGCCGTTTCGGCGGTGAGGAATTTTCCGTTTTCTTACCGAGTGTTGAAAAAAAACAGGCATTGGAATTGGCAGAAGATTTGCGTAAAGAATCCCAGAAAAAAAAGTTCGTACTAAGAAGAAAAGAGACTTTTGTTACAGTATCTATTGGAGTAACTTGCCTATCTCTAGAATCAGCGAGCGCCCAGGATTTAATCCTGAAGGCGGATGCAGCTTTATATAATTCCAAAAGAACCGGAAGGAACAAGGTATGTTTTTTGTAATTTTGTTTCTCGCAGGCCTTATCGCACTTTTTGTTACGAGCAAGTGGCAGAAGAGGCGGCTGCTTAAGCTGGAGTCTGGTTTCAGGCAAGTTAACAAAAATAGAGAAAGCTTATTAGAAGAGCATGCTAAGGTTAAAGATATAAACGCTAAACTTTCGCATAACGTTTTGAATTTGATTGAGCTTTACGAAACTACAAAAGAATTAACCAGGTACATGACACTTGAGGAAGTAATTCCAGTCTTTTGCGAAAGGCTGAAAAATAAAATAGCGCTAGAGGAATGCCGGTTTCTTGAGCCGGGAGCCGATTTATCTAAATTCTCTACATATGATATTTACGTATTACAAATAGATAAGGAGCTAATTGGGCGCTTAGCTATAAAGGGCCTTCAACCGGAAGATAAAGATAAGTTTTATATTATGTTGAACCAGTTCAAGCTGATATTAAAGAGAGTAAACCTCTACTCTAAGATTGAAGAATTATCGGTTACGGATAGCCTAACGGGATTATTCCTGCGGCGCTATTTTCAGGAGAGATTGGAAGGGGAGATAACTCGTTCCAACAAATTCGGGCTTAAATTCGTATTTCTGATGATGGATCTCGATAATTTCAAAACCTATAACGACCGCTACGGGCATTTAGTCGGGGATGTTTTATTGCGAGAAGTAGCTAGAATTATCAAAGATAACCTGCGGCAGATTGATGTTGTTGCTCGATATGGAGGAGAAGAATTTTCAATCATCCTTCCGGAGATAGACAGAGAAGAGGGGCTATATGTCAGCCAGCGTCTTTGTAGGGCAGTTGAAAAAGAACTCATTCGTGCTTATGATGAAAATTTAAAGATTACCATAAGTATGGGAGGGTGTATTTTTCCAAAAGACGCAAGCGATGCACAGCATTTAGTTGATAAGGCAGATCAGGCGATGTATCATGCCAAGGGGACCGGCAAAAACCGCGTATGTTTCTGGGAAGGTTCTGTAAATAACGATATAGGCGTATTCAAGCAATAATCAATGAATAATAAAAAATACATTATCGGCATTGATTTAGGCGGGACTAATTTAAAGCTAGCGCTGTTAAGCGTAAAGTATAAAATAATAACGAAAAAGATACTAAGTACTAAAAAATTTAAGAGTTCCCGGGAATTGACTCACGCGATAGTTAGTTCTGTTGATGAATTAATTAGGGCCAGGCGAATAAAAAAAACCCGGATCGCGGGATTAGGTATAGGGCTACCCGGGCCGGTAGATGTAAGAACAGGGATAGTTCGCTTTCTTCCGAATATACCGGGATGGAGGAATATAAGGCTGGGAGAAATTTTAACCCGTAGATTAAAATTGCCTGTTTTTATAGATAATGACGCCAACTTGTTTACATTGGCAGAGTATCGCCTCGGAGCAGGAAAAGGCCTTAGGAATATAGTCGGCATTACTCTCGGTACCGGCGTAGGCGGAGGCTTGATTATTGAGGGCAGGCTTTATCGCGGAGAGAGTTTCGCAGCAGGAGAAGCAGGGCATATTCCTATATTACTTCTGGGCAGGCCCTGTAATTGCGGCGGAAGAGGCTGTCTTGAGGCTTATGTCGGCAATAAGCGGATCCTATCCTGGGCTGAGAAGGTATTTAAAAAAAGAATTGACCTTGAAGAATTGAGCAATTTGGCGGCAAGGGGAGAACACAAGGCAATCAGAATTTGGCAGAGTGTGGGTTATTTGATAGGCAGTGCCTTGACAGGCGTTATTAATTTACTGAATCCCGATGCTCTGGTAATAGGCGGAGGAGTTTCAAACTCCGGAAGAGTACTGTTTAACAGTATCAGGAACTTTGTCAAAGAGAATGCAATGGTTCCCCAAGCCAGGCAAGTAGTTATTCTTAAGAGTAAATTCAAGGATGACGCAGGCCTGATAGGAGCAGCAATATTGGTAAGAGAGCGTAATCGAATATGATTAAACCAGGGGCTTATAAGTTTATAATTATAGCTGTTTGCTTGTTTATATCTGCTTTAATCTTGTTTCCGTGTTTTTGGAATTCCGGAGTTATTTATGGAAAAGAGCAAGCGCAGCCTATAATTATTGATGGGGATACTGTAGAATATTCCGCTGATGCTAAGGAGGTAACGGCTGAGGGAAATGTAGTGGTGACTTATGGGGATGCTACTCTGAGCTGTCAAAAGATCGTAGTGGATACTCAAACCAAAAATACAAAAGCCAGCGGTAATGTACGTCTTCAGGACCTCAGGGGCATTCTGGAGGCAGAGGAATTGGTTTATAACTTCCAGACCAAGGAGGGAGAAATACTTAGAGCAAAGCTGCGTTCTTCTCCTTATTATTATTCCGGCAACATAATTCAGAGCAAAGGCGATAACCGCTATTTAGTAAAAAGGGGCAGTTTCTCAAGCTGCAATTATGATAATCCGCATTTTCATATCAAGTCAAAGGATGTGAATGTGTTTCCGCAGGATAAGATTGTTGCCAGATCAAACGTTTTATTCTGGAATAAAATACCCTTTTTCTATTTTCCCAAATACAGCCACAGCCTTAAGGATCCCTTCATGAAGGTTCAATTCCAGGCGGGTAAAACCGGTGATTGGGGCCCGTATATATTAAGCGCCTGGAGGAGCGACTTAAATGATAACGCACGCCTTAGGCTTTACCTTGACTGGAGGGAAAAACTGAATCTTGCCGAAGGTTTTGGCCTGGATTACGACACTAAGGTTATCGGTAAAGGAGACTTCAAGTTTTATTACACTCAGGAAAAACAAAAGGGTGCCTGACAATTTAGACGATGAATTCCAGAGATATATGCTGCGCCTGAGGCATATGTGGAATATCGATGCCAGTACGAATCTCACTACCGAATATTACCGAATTTCCGACGATAAAAGAAAAGTTGACACTAACGCAGATTTTTTAAGGGATTACTTTTACCGCGAATACGAAACTGATATGCAGCCGAAATCCTATGTATTGTTTACTCACGCCTTATCTAATTCCAGTATAAACATGCTTATAGAGAAACGGATAAATAGATGGTATGATAATACGCTAGAGAAGCTGCCCGAAGTTTCTTTTGATTTACCCAACCAGCGAATCGGCGAAAGCCTGTTTTATTTCAATAACCAAAGCAAATTTTCCAATCTTGCCTATAAATATACCGCACCTTCTCCATTGGATGATGACGTAGTCAGGTTCGATTCGTATAACCAGTTAACCCGTCCGGTAAAGTTCATGTTTATTGAGATGTCTCCCTATACCGGGATAAGGAATACTTTCTATAGTAAAAACATCGACGGAAATAGCATACCTCCCAGGTCAGTTTTTTATACCGGTATAGACATGAGTACGAAATTTTACCGGATTTTCAACGTAAAGGAAGAATTCCTGGGCATAGATATTAATAGCCTTCGCCATATTATCAACCCGCGGGTCAAATACGCATATATTCACGAGCCGACTGTTTCTCCCGCTACCCTGCAGTGGTTCGATGATATAGATTCGATTAACGGAGATAACCGCTTTACGCTGGAATTGGAAAATAAATTACAGACAAAAAGGGAAGACATCCCTGTTGACCTGGCAATTTTTAGAATATCTTCAGATTACGTTATGTATTCTAAGGCAAACGGGCTGTCCAAGGGGCAGAACAGGTTTATGGATTTCCTCTTTGATTTAGAATTAATGCCTTATTCTTGGCTGCGTATGGAAGCGGACGCCACTTATGACCACCGGCAGGACTATTTTAAGACCGTTAATTTGGATAATTGGCTGAATTTAGGTAACGGGCGCTCCTTTGGCCTTGGTCACCGTTATGAGCGCGCAGGGGGCAAGGAATTAACCAGTAGTTTAATCTGGCCAATCAATCCAAAATGGAGCCTGAGGATTTATGAACGTTATCAATTCGGAACCGGCGGCACCAGGCATAAAGGATTCGCGCAGCAGGAATATACAGTTACCCGCGACATGCATTGCGGGATATTGGACATTAGTTTCGGTATTAACAGAAAAGACGACGGCCGCACAGAGAAAGCAGTCTGGTTTATATTTAACCTCAAGATGTTCAAGGAAAGCGAGTTTGATTACGCTCAAAACTATCATCCGCCAAAGTTATTGCAGTGATTAATCTTACA
>JAHJCI010000018.1 GCA_018813085.1 Candidatus Omnitrophota bacterium
ACCTCTACCTCTACCTTAACCTTAATTTTTATCCAATAATTTTTCAACCGCTTCCATCACTTCCTGCGGCCTTATCGCGCTCATACACTCATGCCCTCTTGCGCATATTGATTTATAACACGGGCTGCAGGAAAGGTTCTTATAAATGATAATTCCTTTATGCCCTACAGGGCTATGTTGCACAGGATCGGTCGGCCCGAAGAGGGCGACGTAAGGGCTTCCTACTGCAGCACAAATATGTAACGGCGCAGAATCAGCGCTTATAAAGACCCTGCATCTTTTAATCAAAGCCGCTAACTGATTAACGCTGGTCTTGCCGCAGGCGATAATCGGTTTTGCGTTTTTAAACAACTCCAGCATTTCCCTGGCCCATGGCAAATCGCTGATTTCTCCGGTAAAGACCATGCGTATATCTTTTGCGGTTAACTCCTCGCAAAGACGCACTACGTATTCCTGCGGCCAGGCCTTGGTTATCCACTTCCTGCTTGCGCTAAGGTTCATGCCCACCAATACCTGATTCGCCCCTAGCCAGTGTTGATTCAGGAAATCCTCAACGAATTCTTCGTCTTCCTTCCCGGGCCAGAGCTCAAGGGAAGAATCCTCTGTTTCTATATCCAGCAGATTCAGGAGCCTGGATTGATGCTTCACCGGCCCCTGGCTCATCCTTTCCACGGGCAGCGAATTACTCAGCAAAAAACCCAGCTTTCTCTTATAGCCGTAACGCCTGGGTATAAAGCTTAAACAAGCCAATAAATGGCTCTTGTTATTATTCTGCAGGTCAATAGAAAAATCAAAATTTCTTTTTCGCAGTTCATGGCTAAGTTTTATAAAACCCTTCAGGCCCTTATCCTTATCTTTAAAATCACAGACTATAAGCTCATCGATATAAGGGCAGTTAAAAAAAACTTCCTGATAGGGGCTATGCACCAGAAGGCTGATTTTATAATCAGGCTTGGGGAATTTCTTTCTTATCGCCCGCAGGCTGGGAGAAATCAAGACTACGTCGCCCAGTGCGCTCAATTTTATAACTAAAATCTTAAAGCGCGAAAGCGCCTCCTGATATACGGCTAGCGTATTCTCGGCCATTATCTCTAAAGTAAATTTTTCTTTTACTTTACGGTATGCTTTCTCGGCCAGGGAATTTGCCAGCGCAGTATCCTTGATAATCCTGATAATTGCTTTACCCAGCCCGTCTATGTCCGCAGGAGTAACCAGAATGCCGGTAGTTTCATCATCGATAATGTCGACCACTCCGCCTACGCGGGCTGCGATTACCGGCACGCCTGCTGCCTGCGCTTCAATAACTACCCTCCCGAAAGCCTCATGCTTGACGGAAGCAAGCACCAACAGGTTCAGGTCCGCCAATACCGAAGGTATATCCTTCTGCGTACCGAGAAATTCCGTACAATATACCAACCCCAGCCTTTTAACCAGGACCTCAAGCTCATGCTTATATGCCTGATGGGAAGAAGAGGCATCCCCTACAATCCAGATTTTAATCGCAGGAGAACTAACTTTTCTCAGCACGCGCGCTATTGCCCTTAAAAAATAAGGATGGCCTTTTATCGGGCTCAAGCGTCCGATAATGCCGATATTAAACACGCCTGGCTGCTTTTTCTCTTTCTTATCCGGAAGAATAAACTTAAACTTCTCCAGGTCAAGGCCCCTGGGTACCAGGCGTATCTTCTCCAAAGGCAAGCCAAAATCTTTAATCATATGATTGGCGATAATCTGGCTGGGACAAATAACCAGCTTGCCCCAGCCCATCGGACGGCTGGCGAAATGATTACCATAATAACCGTGGCAGGTAGTAATAAATAATGCCCCTGTCAGGCGGCAGGCAAAAAAAGCAATCCAGGCGGGAACGCGCGAGCGCGCGTGCACAATATCAATCTTCTCCTTACGGATGATCTCCATCAGCCTGGGAATCATCCAAAGCACCGTGAATACAGACTTCTTATGTACGGGGAGAGCGTAATGCTTGGAGCCCTGATTCTCTATTTCTTCTACCAAAGCCCCTCAGGCAGAAACTACCACGCTCTTATGCCCGGCTCCAACCAGGTATTTAGCAAAATCACGCGTGCCTGTCTCTACCCCTCCGACATTTAATTCCGGCAATATCTGAAGAATATTCACCCCACACCTTCTCTCTGATTCAATTGCTTAAACCTCAAAATCCGCGCCCTTATTTCTTGTTTTGAAATCTTTTTAAAATTATAAAATGGATACATGGAAAGATCCGTGTAATCTTCTTAAAATCTGTGTAATCAGAGGTCTCGATCTAGTTTTATAATTCTTCCCGAAACCTCAAAGCAACCTTGCCAATGCCTGCTTAACCGGCAACCCGTCTTCTAATTTTACTATTTCTGGTTTTTGGGTAATAATCTCATCTAAAACCCCGAATATATTGGAACTCTTTGTTAAATAAATATATTTCTTGCTGCTGAAGTACTGAAGAAAACGGTTATGCCTGATGCCGATATAATCAGGCGGGTTAAACACTACTACATAACGCCCTGAACTTGCGGCTTCGGAAATCATGGAAATACTTTCCGGAGAAACAACTACTATCTTGCTTAAACCCAATATCCCTCCCACCGCCTCAGGAATATTCTCTTCGTTGGCAATAACCAGTAATTTACAGCGGCTGTAATTCCCGAATTCCTGCTTAAGTAAAGCTTCTGCCCAAGAAGGCGTACGCCGCGAAGTAGTAATTAGAATCCGGGCATCATGTTTTTCTAAAAATGACTTAACCTGCGTTAGCAACGGCTTTAATGATTCTATATCCAGTTTAAATCTCTTTGTATCGCCCCCTAATAATAATCCCAGCAGCAGTCCCTCCTCTATCTTGACCCTGCTTTTTAAGTTGGCTGCCTGAGAATTAATATAGCGTTCATTGATTAAGTTTAATGCCCCTTCGCTCTGAACTATATTTTTCCCCGGGGCAGGATTATCATGGCGGGGCATAATAATCAAATCAAACCTCTTGGTACTCAATGCTCCCGGACGCATTAAAACAACGGATTTTGCCTGATTTTCAGCCGCAAGCGCAAGGTTAACCGCAGCAGAAGAAGAACCGCAGGAAACTACCAGATCAGCATAATATGACTCTAATTCCTTAAAAGTCTTTGGCAGGAGGAAATGTTTAATACACCAAGAACAGCCCCTGCATTGGCCGCGCCTGGATAATCCCAAGCTGAGGGCCTGTAATATTGAAGAGAATTTATTCCTGAACCTTACTTCTACCTCCTTAATTTCAATATCCAGGTCCTTCTTTTTTGCTTCTTCTAAAATAAAGCCCGACACTGCCTGCAGCTGCCTTACATGTCCGGCTTTACCGTCATGTAAAAGTAAAATATTACGCTGGCGGCTGTATTTAAAACGCTTGTAAAACCAGAAATACTGCTCAGGATTTTTCCTGATATATTCTTCGGTTATTTTATTTATTTTCTCTAAACCTGCAGCTATTGCCTGATCCGGGCTCAATGCCTTATTCATCAGCAAAGGAGGTAAAATCACCAACTCATGCTCAGGGCCCCTCGCCCTGCGAAGATAAGTGATTAAAATCGGTACATTCAATTGCAGGCTGATTCTTGCTGCGATTGTCGGAGTGAGCACCTTCCTGCCAAAGAAATCAATGAATACCCCTTCTTTGATGCCGTGGTCGGTAACTATTCCCACAAGCTTATTCTCCTTCAGGGCCTTTATTATCTGGCGCAGCTCGCCTGCTTTTAAAATCCCGGTTCCGTACTTCTCTCGTATCCGGTTAAGAAAGGCATCCAACAGGGGATTCTTTGACTGCTCTTCAGTGAGCATGTAAAAAGGGTAATTCAAGATTCCTGCCATGGTTAAACTAATCTCCCAGCTGCCGAAATGAGAACCGAGGATAATCGCTCCTTTCTTATTTCTTAAAGCATTATCCATGTTCTCTTTCCCTTTTATCTTAATATAGCGCTTGATATACCCCTGATTGACCCCTGAAAGCCTTAAGGTTTCAACAATATTCATCCCGAAATTCTCATAGTTCTTCCTAAGCATCGCCTTAAGCTGCGGGATTGAGTATTTATCAGAAAAAGCAAGACGAAGATTGCGGTAAGCAACCCCTGTATGCTTGGAATCCAATAGATAACCCAGCCTGCCGATTGCCCTGCCGATAAAAAGG
>JAHJCI010000194.1 GCA_018813085.1 Candidatus Omnitrophota bacterium
AAGCCGGACAGGTCAGCACCCGCATGTATTGCTCAATTTCCTGGCGCAAATAATCGGAAGTGGTTGAAGTATGCTTTTCTTCTAGAATTGCCGCCACACCGGGAAAAGTAACCTGTTGACTGCCAACTTCATATAATTTGCTACCAGTGCCATACAAAATAATATTTATATGTTCTTTCTTTAAATCAGCTACCGGCGCATCTAGCACAAAATTGTTCTGTTTGGCAACTGATTTAAGCAACTGCCAATAGGTATTTTGGTTGGAAAAATTCCGAGCCCAGGGCTTAATTGCTCCTTGAGCCAAAGTTAATTTCTTGTTGGGAATAACTAACTCTGGGTCAACTTCTAGTCTAGTACCCAAACCCAGACATTTGACACAGGCCCCGGCCGGCGAATTAAAAGAAAAATTACGCGGCTCAACTTCGCTATAGCTGATCCCGCATTTGGCGCAAGCATAATTTTCGCTGAAAATTAATTCCTTTTGCCTGCCTGCCAAAGAGGCAGGCGTTTTAGCCTGCTCTGTGATAGAAATTATTACCACGCCTTTGCCTACTTTAAGGGCTGTTTCTACGGAATCGGCTAAACGATTCTTGGTTTCCTGTTTTATTATAAGCCTGTCTATAACCACTTCTATCTTATGAAGTTTATATCTCTCTAACTTAAGCGTATCCCTGACTTCATAAATTTTTCCGTCAGCGCGAAAACGGACAAAGCCCGCTTTTTGAATCTTAGCCGCTATATCGCGATATTCCCCTTTCCTACCGCTGATTAAAGGAGCTAAAATTATGATATGCGTATCCTTGCCTAATTTGAGTAATCTCTCGACTATTTCCTGTGAAGTCTGCCGGCTTATAGGTTGAGCGCACTGATAGCAATGCACAATTCCTATGCGCGCAAACAAAAGCCGCAGGTAATCATAGATTTCTGTCTGAGTAGCCACAGTAGAACGAGGATTACCTCCCGCAGTCCTTTGCTCTATGGATATGACCGGAGATAACCCCTGAATCTCTTCTACATCAGGCTTCTGGAGTTGTTCCAGGAATTGACGGGCATAACTGGATAGGCTCTCCATGTAGCGGCGCTGGCCCTCGGCATAAATGGTATCAAACGCCAGGCTTGATTTTCCAGATCCGGAAAGCCCGGTAACTACGATAAGCTTATTGCGCGGCAATTTAAGGTTGATACCTTTAAGATTGTGCTCGCGCGCCCCGCGAATAATAATTTTATCATTCAACATAGTTTTACCTATAATAACGAACCCCGCACCTTTGTAATATCGACAACCATCGCTTATGCTCTTCTTTAAGAATAATCTAGAACAGTATAAACGAAGCCAATCCCGTAAAGGTGCGGGGCATAAAACAAGATATTTCTATCTTTTCTTACTTTTTTTCTTCCTGCCGCCTCTTTTCATCTTAGCGCAAGAAACATCGCCCTTCTTATCCAAAATATAAAGATAGCCTTCTTTTCTCTTGATGCCGCACTTGGCTACCTTCTTAGGGCTGCCGCCCTTGGATTTACCGCGGGCCATCTTAGCGCACGAGACGTCACCTTTCTTATCGACATAGTAAAGATAACCTTTCTCTCTCTTGATGCCCAATTTTGCTACTTTCTCTGCCATACTGTTTCACCTCCCTTCTTGAATGAGCCCCAACGATACGTCGGGACGAATTAAGTTCGGTCCTCACTTATGTTCCTATTCTAACCGGTTGTAAAATCTGCCTTAATGTTGCGATTGCCGAAAGCACTGCCAGAAAGCTTGTTTTTGGATTATCGCGATGTAATGAATTCTCAACCCTGGCCGATATTTTTGCTGCCTCGGATTCTATATAAATCTCGTGTATATTTCTCTTGATTCGATTAGAAGCTATAATTTTGACCTTTGTCCTCGCCTGCCCTATACCTGCAATGCTTAAGGTAGCAGCGACATTGACATTCCGGGGAAATAATTTTATCGCCTGGCGGGCATCCCCGTAAAACAACACCGTATCCTTCTTAATCTTATCCAGCCTTATGCCTTTACGCCTGATATATTCTGAATCCTCAAAAGACCTGGGATTTTTACGTGTGGTAAGAACAACCTTTTTTACCTTCCTCAAAGAGATGGCCTTTAATGAATCTATCCCGCAGATTGCTCCGCTGGGGATGTAAACACGGGAGCGATTTTTCTTAGCAAGAGTATTTAGCTGATCCATGTGGGAAACTATTCCGCCGACGCTCATAATAATAACATCTCGCCCTTTATTCAATGCACGCTTTGTAATGGCTAAGCTGGCATTAGCATCTGCTGCTTCGATTATCAAATCGCTTTTCTTTATCAAGGAATCCAGAGAAAGAGCAATTATCCCTTTATTCTTGAGTTTGGCAGCCAACAACAAGGCCTTTTTTCTATCGATATCAAATAAGGAGGCTAACTTTGCCTGGGCCCTGAACTCTCTATTGATTGCCCTGGCTATGGAAGTTCCTATTGCCCCGCAGCCAACAATCCCAATCCTCAGCTTCCTCTTCACAGGGACATCCTTTCAGCCAATCGGGGGACACCCTCTTGCCCCGCACCTTTTAATTCTAATTCCAAGAGGGATGCGGGGTTCAGCCTTCGCCGAAGGCGAACCCGCCTACGGCGGAAATCGGGAGGGTGTCACCGGCATTACCTGATTCCTAATTTCTGGCCGGGGTAATGATAGCGTTATCAATTAACCGGGTTTTGCCGATCCAAATCGCAAGAGCTATTAGTACCTTTTCTTGGATTTTTTCAACCGTCTTTAATTCATTTAAATCAACAATGTTGATATATTGAATCCTGGCGCTTTTTTTCTTCAGGATAATCTTACGCATAGTAAGAATAATCTTAGAGGGATTGCTAATTCCCTGCCTAATCATTGTTTTTGCTGTTTCCAGGGCATTATATAAAACAACTGCATCCCTTCTTTCTGAAGCAGACAAATAATTGTTTCTGGAACTCATAGCCAGCCCGTCCGGCTCTCTGATTGTAGGCATCACCTTTATCTTAAGCCGCATATACAGGTCTTTTACCATCCTTTGAATAATGATTGCCTGCTGGGCATCCTTCTGCCCAAAGTATGCCGTATCAGGCTCGACAATATTAAAAAGTTTATTAACCACTGTTGCTACTGCCGCAAAATGCCCTGGCCTGAATTTTCCGCAGAGGAGATCGCTTAACTTATCAATCTTTATTTCAGTCTTATATCCCTTGGGGTAAATCTGGTTCCTTGCAGGATTAAAGATAAAATCAACGCCTGTTTTTTTACATAAAGTAGCATCTGCCTTCAGATTCCGAGGATAGCGCCGATAATCTTCATTCGGGCCGAATTGGGTAGGATTGAGGAAAATGCTCACAGCCGTATAATTATTCTCTTTTCTTGATTGCCTGATTAAACTAAAGTGCCCGGCGTGTAAAGCTCCCATAGTCGGCACAAATCCTATGGATTTACCTCTTTTTCTTAAATTCGTGGTTATTTTCTGCATAACCTTTACGCTGCGCAGAATTCTCATCGCTTTTTTATTCGGCGCTTTTGTTTAGGGCTGGATTTTCCCTGTTTTAATGCCAAAGCCACCTGCGGAGCAATCTCGCCCAGTGGTTTCATCACAAATTCCCGCTCAAGCATCCTGGGATGGGGAATACAAAGAGCTTCCTCTTGGATACGATAATCCCCGTAACATAAGATATCCAGGTCAATCGTACGAGGAGCATTCTTCACCGTACGAACCCTGCCCAGCTGAAATTCCACTTTCTGTAATTTCTCAAGAAGCTTATAAGGAGACAGTGTAGTCTGAATTGCCACTACACAGTTTAAATACAAGCCCTGTGGCGGGCCTGCAATCGGCTGTGTCTGGATTATCTTTGAAATCCCGGTAACTCTTGTATTCATTAACTGCCTTATACGCCTTATGGCAGTCTTTATATAATATTGCCTGTCCCCCAGGTTTGAGCCTAATCCGACATAACAGGTTACCATTTATCTCGATACTAGATACTCGATACCAGACACCAGCATCAAAGTTTTCCTAGCCTGCTTATTGCCTGTTTTATCCTTTTCTTATCAACGGTAAGGGCAAAACGGACATAACCTTCCCCGTACTTGCCGAATCCGACTCCAGGAGTTACTATAATACCTGCTTTTTTTAATAACATTTGAGCAAAAAGCATTGAATTAAGCCTGGGGTTAATTTTTAAATGACACTGCGGAATTCTAACCCAGAGATAGAAAGTAGCCCTTGGTTTTGTTACCTGCCAACCCAAAGAATTCAAGCCCCCTGCTAAAATATCCCTTCTTGTCTGGTAAAGCCCACAGGCCTTTTTGACCTGAAACTGAGAACTCCTTAGCGCTGCAATGCCAGCCAATTGCAATGCAGTGAAAATACCTGAGTCGATATTTGCCTTTACCTTTGCTAAAGCGGCTACTAAATCTTTTCTGCCTGCTGCCCAACCGACTCGCCAACCGGTCATGTTGTAAGTTTTTGACAGCGAGTGAAACTCTATTGCGATATTTTTTGCGCCTTCTGTTTCCAGGAAACTCTGTACTTTAAAATTATCAAAACATATCTCGGAATAAGCCAAATCAGAGACTACTACCAATTTTTGCCTGCGCGCAAAACGTACCACCTCTTTATAGAATTCTTTACCAGCTACGGCAGCAGTAGGATTATTAGGGTAATTGATGTAAAGCAATTTCGCTTTCTTCAAAATTTTATTGGGAATTTTCTCTAAGTCAGGAAGAAAATTATTTTTTGACAAAAGGGGCAGAGAATAAACCAGTCCACCCGCCAATATCGTCCCTGTGCGGTAAGGAGGATAACACGGGTCTGGAATCAGGGAATAATCCCCGGGGTTAATCACAGCCAAAGGAAAATGGGCAATCCCTTCCTTAGAGCCGATAAGCGGCAGGATTTCATTTTCAAAATCAAGCTTTACTTTAAAACGCCTTTTATACCAATTAGCAATCTCTTTGCGCAAGGCAGGCATTCCCTGGTCCAGGGCGTAGCGGTGGGTTGCCGGGTTATCAACGGCTCTTTTAAGCGCCCTGATTATATGGCTCGGCGTGGGCCTGTCCGGGTCTCCGATGCCAAAATCAATAACATCCCTGCCTGCTCTTATTGCTTGCCTCCTGGCCCGGTCTATCTGCACAAAAAGATAGGGAGGCAATTTCATAACTCGGGTAGCGATTCTCATTTACATTCCTTTAATACATTCTGCTTAGCTCTTCTATAATACTTATCTCTGTGCAGAATTTCCAGGATAGTCTCTCCGAAGCCCTAACATAGCATAATCATTCTAAGGGCGAAGGAGGACGTCCTGCATTGAATAAAATCCGGCCGGCTTATTAAGTACCCATTTTGCCGCCTTCAAAGCCCCGATAGCAAATAAATCCCTTGAATGCGCCCGGTGCGTTATCTCAATGCGCTCGGAATTACCGCAGAATA
>JAHJCI010000195.1 GCA_018813085.1 Candidatus Omnitrophota bacterium
AGTGTTGTTTTATAATCCATAATAAGAGCTCTAAAAGAGTGTACTTTATGATTACGTAGATTAAAGATTAGATTACGCAGATTAGAACTTCAAAAGAAATCTGTGTAATCAATGGTCTCTGGCATAGATTCTAAATCCTTGCCCAGAGACCTTAAAAACAGCTCAACCTTTGGAAATCCTTAAATCTTCTGGCTACGTCTCTGTAACGTATAGTTACCAGGCGCCTGACGCTAAAATCCTCTACGGCAAAGGTAGCCATAACCGCTCCGTAAGCAACTGCTTTTTTAAGATTTGCCTGGTTAAATTTATCGCATTTGGCTAAATACCCCAGCACTCCCCCGGCAAAGGTATCCCCTGCGCCGGTAGGGTCAACAACCTTTTCCAATAAAAATGCAGGTATAGAAAAAATATGCCTTTGGGAAAAGAGTAATGAACCGTGTTCTCCTCTTTTAATTATTACTATCTGTGGGCCTAGCTTAATCAATGCCCTGGCAGCCTTAATTATGTTCTCTTTTAAAGTCAGCATCCTGGCCTCGGATTCGTTCAAGAGAAAAATGTCCACTTTCTTCAACAGCTTCAAGAGATGATTGCGTTTATTCTCTATCCAATAATTCATCGTATCGCAAACAACCAACTTTGGGCTTAACTGCTTTAATACGTTCTCTTGTATCTCGGGGTCAATATTTGCTAAGAATAAATATTTATTTTTCTTGTATTCTGCTGGGATCTTAGGGTCAAATTTAGCGAATACATTCAGGCAGGTAGACAAGGTTTTGGGGTCAGCGAAATCCCAACCATATTCCCCCTCCCACTTGAAGGTCTCGCCCTTTTGCGTAGTCAAACCTCTTAAATCAATACCCCGGCTCTTAAGAAGACTTAAATATTTAGAGGGAAAATCACTGCCTACTACGGCAACTAAACTAACGGGGTTAAAAAAACCGGCGCTTATGGAAAAATAGGTTGCAGACCCCCCTAAAACATTCCTGCCTTTGCCTAAGGGAGTCTTGACCGTGTCTAAAGCTACTGAACCTACTACAAGGATACTCATTTTATATATTTCCCTATTATAATCTCCAGGTCCTTCTTTGTCTTCTCAGGTATTAATCCGGGATTTGTAACAATCGCATATCTCAGGGCTTCCCTGCAAGAGCATTCCCTCCCCCGGCTGATGCGTTTTAAAACTTCTTTTAGTATTTTTTTGGAATTATCGATATTTTTGTTTAAATTATTTATAATCATTTCCATGCTAACCGAATCGTGAGACTCATGCCAGCAATCATAATCCGTAACCGCGGCCAGAGTGGCATAACAAATTTCTGCCTCCCTTGCCAGGCGCGCCTCTGCCATATTGGTCATGCCTATTATATCCATGCCCCAACTCCTATACAGGTTCGATTCCGCCAACGTAGAAAACTGAGGGCCTTCCATATTAAGGTAAGTACCTTTAGAGTGGACATCCACTCCTATATGCTTTGCGGATTCAGATAACAGCCCTGCTAAATCCCTGCAAACAGGATAGGCAAAACTTATATGCGCAACTATCCCCTGATCAAAGAAGGTGTATTTTCTTGCCTGGTTTGTCCTGTCCACAAACTGGTCAGGAATAACAAAATCCAGGGGCTTATATTCCTGCTTCAGAGAGCCGCAGGCAGTAACAGATATTATCCTCTCTACGCCCAGAGATTTCATGGCGTATATATTTGCCCGGTAATTTATTACCGAAGGAGATATCTTATGGCCTTTGGCATGGCGCGAGAGAAAAACAATCTCTTTACCTCCCAGCTTAGCTACTAGAAGGCTATCCGAAGGCTTGCCAAAAGGCGTTTTAACTTCTACGCTCTTTGTGCCCTTCAGGCCTTCTATATCGTATAGCCCACTGCCTCCAATAATTCCGATACGCGACATATTATTTACTCCTTCTTTGACAACTCTTCTGCGCGCTTCAATGCTGCAGCCGTCGCATCCGGCAAGGACATTATGTCGTTTATTTTTTTCAACCCTGCCTCAGTAGTTCCGCCCTGGGAAGCAACCTGCCTGCATAATTCATTGGCAGATAACCCTGCTTGCTTCAATAGAGCAACACTGCCTACGGTAGTTGCCTTTGCCAATAAAAGCGCTTGCTCATGACTAAATCCTAATTTCTCGGCTGAAGCCGAAAGTTGAGGCATAAATACCTGTTGGGCGTATTTTTGCCACTCATCTTCCTGTTGGTTCTGTATTAAATAATAAAAAAATCCCGGGCCGCTGCCGGATATGGCAGTTACGGCATTCATCATCTCTTCTTCTATCTGCATAGTCTTGCCCAAATTACCAAACAAATTCCTGGCAAAATCTAAATCACTATCGCTAGCAAACTTGCCTTTACACAAACAAATCATTCCTTGCCCGATTTTTGCCGGTAGATTGGGCATTGCCCTTACGACCCGAACCTTACCTAATTTGTTCTCTATATACGCTGTGGATATCCCTGCAGCAATAGAAATAACTAATTTACCAACGGCCTGCTTTTTTATTTCAGCAAGCACACTATCGAAATCCTGCGGCTTAATTGCCAATACCAGCAGATCTGCCTGCCTGGCTAGGTCCGCACAGTTTCCGGCAATATCTATGCCTTTATTTTTGGTTTTTAAACCGTCCTTATCAAATACCAGAACCTTATATTTCAGTTTAAGCCTCTGACTGATAGCTGAACCCATATTCCCGTAACCAATAACGCCTATAGTATTCATTGTAATTACAATATTCTACGGCCCGTCTTTTTATTAATTCGGGCAGCTGATTTAAATTTAATAACGTACTATTTTAATGGATAAAAGGTTCAGGGTCAAACAAAAATAGAGTTTTTGATTTCTTTAGAAATATTCCTGGTATATTTCTTTTATTCTATCCGCGAAATGGGAAAAGCTGTGGCGGAAATGGCGCCCGGACTTGACCCTGTTATTGGGGGAATTAATTGCCTCCCAGACCAGGCCAAAGGATGCCAGATGATTCAGGAGCGGCTCGCCCGTTACAAAACGGTTATGCATTTTTGATGCAAGTAAAGCGGCATTGCCGATTTTTGCCATTTTAACCGGTATACCGGTTACTACCTCCAATGCTTCCAGGAACCCGTCCAAACAAACAGTCCTGCCGGTTGCGTACAAAGTCGGCTTATGAGGATAAGAAGGCAATGAAACCGTCAATACATAAGGCCTGATTATATCCCTGATTGCTTCGGCAAGGCGAAGCGACCTCTTTGAAATAATATCGCTGATTAAATCCTGGTCTAAGGTTAAGTAGTCGTTGCCTTTTTTTACTATTATTTCTTTATTCTGAGGTTTTGAATGATTCTGAATACTTCCGTAGGAAATCTTTACCTCCTCGGCTAAGGAATAGGGAATATTTAACTCTCCTGAAAGGGCAGTGGTTAAATCATCTCCTGCGAATTCAAGTATATGGCAATGCGTAAGCCTGTCATCATTGAATATAAGCACCTGGGTTATATCCTTGCCGATATCGCAAAGAACGTTTAAGCCTTTAATCTTTCCGGGAGAAAATGCTGCCTGGCTTGCAGCCAGCCCGGATAACGTAAGGCTATTTAGTTTAATGCCTGCGCGGTTGGCGATCTCTGTAATTGTATTAAGATAGGAAACCTTGGTAGAAATCAGGCAGAGATTTACTTTGAGTTGATGGCCGTATAAACCGAGAGGATTAATAACTTCATTCTCGTTGTCGATAACATAACTCAGTGGCGTAATATGAAGTATCTCTTCCTCAAGACAAGAACCCAGGATCTGAGCCTGCTGATTGACTCTTGCGATATCCGTTTTAGTCACCGACTTATTGCCTCTTTCAGCCAAAGCAATAACTGCCTGGCTGTATTTGACGGTTATATTATGGCTGGCAATCCCTACATGAACAGACTTAACCTTGATACCGGACTTTGCCTTCAGTTTCTTCAATAGCCTTGCTATACAATCCGTTAAGGCCTGGGCATCCTGAATAAGGCCTTGCTTAACTCCGGCGGCAGCTATAGAATCCAACCATAACTTAACCAAAGATTTACCTTTAAAAAACCCGATACAGGCGGCAATCTTACTGGAACCTATATCAAGGCTGCATATATATTTCATCATTTAATGAGCTCACAACTTACGCGACTGAAAGAAGCATAAGTTGTATGAGCGAATTAATCCCGATAGTTCCCCCGCCATAGGCGG
>JAHJCI010000196.1 GCA_018813085.1 Candidatus Omnitrophota bacterium
CAGGAATAAAGCATCAAAGGTAAAGCGCATAAATAATGAATGGATGCAATTAGAAGGTGAGAGTACCAAAGCTTCGCCCTTATCCAGGGCTTTACGATTAAGCAGGCCGATCAGCCTTGTAATAAATGTATTAGCAATTCTTGCCTTGTCTGCAAGAACCGTATTATTTTTAGGATTGGTGATTCTCATTCAGCAGCCCCCTTTAAATTTTGAATATAAGTGCAAGCAAGCATATTGGCCAGATTCTTATAGGCGCCTATATGGAATTCCCTTAATTGCCTGTGCCATGAATAAACCGTAAAGATATAATTTCCTCTCCCATATTCGGCAACTAAATAACCGCCCCGTATCTGTCCGGATTGCACAGAAGAACAACTGAGTAGTTCTGTATATTTATCTGAATATTTATAAGGGAACGTAAGGCCCCTTTCTTGAATCCAACCGGTAAAGTCATCACTTGTGACTTTGTTAGGAGAATTAAATAAGGAATGCTCCGGAGCAATAATCTCCATTGGAGAATTTTCGTCTACTATGGGATTAAAAGACATCCTAAGGGTGTAGGGGGAGCAAAAAATCGGCTTTCTAATATAGGGTATGGCAAAAATAACCAGATTTCCTCCGCTCTTAACAAACTCAAGTAAGCGGTTTTCGACTAAGGCAAGGACATCCGAAGCAATCTCCGCCTTACCCAAAACTATTGTATTAAAACTGGATAAATCCTCTTTTTTTAGAAATTCTTCGTCCAACTTTTGAAAATTGCAGCCTAAAGCCATCAAGGCATTTAAAAGAGCGTTATCATTAGTCTCAAACAAGCCTATTCTCAAACCGGAAACTATATTAACACCGGGAAATCCTGAAGGTTTAGATACGGGAATCTCAAACTTAGTCATAAAGGAGGCGGCTTCCGGCCGGAAACCGTCAAGAAAACTATCCTTTCCTTGAAAACTCAGCCTGGATTTAACTAACTCATAATTTACCCTGCCTTGCTCTCCAGTCTTGAGCCATTCCCAGTCTCCCTGGCTACGGTGCTGTCTTAATGCCTGCCCTGCAATCTTGTATATGGGCATATTCTCTGGCGCCACAGCCTGTTGCGTATCAATCTCGACCGTCTCTTTATTCTCTATTTTTGAACTAAAGGCCCTCTGGTAAAATTTAAGCGGCTGCCAAGCGTCAAGCCCCTGCTCTATAATATCGGGATAGGCCTTGGAATCGCCTGCTAAATCAAAAGCCTCTTCGGCAAGGACAATGAAAGCCTGATGCTGGCCATGGCTATTCAAATCAGAGCTATTGTGTTTGGAAATAATAATATGGGGTTTTATTAGCCGGTAAAAATAAACCAGCCTTTTTAAAACATCTTCCCTATCCCACTTACAGAACGCTTCTTCTGACCCGTAGCTATAGCCGAAGTCTTCCTTGCCTAAATAATAAACTCTGTCAACTCCCAAAACAGAAGCTGCTCTATATATTTCTTCTATACGTAAAGCGCCTAGCTCTTTATAAAGAGAGGCATTGACTTGATTTTCTCCTGCCTCACCGCGGGTAGCTAGCAGTATATAGGTAGGGCAATTAAATTTTCTATCAAAATATGTCAACGCTTCAGCATCTTCATCATCAGGATGAGTAGCAAGGCATAGAATACGCACCATGCTATTACTAACGCGGGTATCTATCTTCTCCTCTACTGCCTTTTGTAAGGATTCCAGCTCTGCCGTCAGAACGCCTATTTTAGGGCTTGATACCCTGCGGCCTTGTATCCAGTCTTGAAAAATCCCCTTAAATAAACGGTAGGCGCATAAACTAAGAGCTTGATTGGGGAACCTCCTTAGCCATTCTATCGGAAGGTCTTCAAAAGGTTTAATCTCAAGCCTTGCATTAGAATATATGATTAAAGGCGAAAGGGAGCTGGGATTAGGCGAAACAAATCCTGTTTCCTTAAGTTTAGAAAATAAACTGGCTACCTCCTGCATAGACTCGGCTAAAGAAATAATCATGCCTTGGCGGGTAAGTTCATCCAATTCCTCACAGGCAATAGAATCATCCGGCTCTTCCTCGCTTAAGCGAACGGTGCTGCTTTTACCGCCAAAATTTATTTGCGATGAGCCTTCCTTGAATTTAGCTAACAGCCTTTCGTATTCCTTACCCATTAAATAGGCGCTGCGCGTATAAATGTTCAGTCCATACTGATTAACCAACCCCCCTTCATGTTGACAGCTGATAAACAAAGGAATTCTAGAGTGCTGCTGAAAATTATCTATATATCTGTTATCGCGGGCATGTATACCTGCTATGCTATAGGCACTGATTAGCTTAAGCCAGGATTCGAGCTCATCATCATTGCGGCAGTAGACATCCGTCATTAACTTCTGTGTAATTTTCTCTTCCAGAGACATGCTATCTAAAAAATGGGTTAAAGAAACGCCAAAAATTTTCTCTTTCTCTTCTAATATCCTCTTCACTGATAAGTCTATATCTTGCTCCCTGATAGTGCCGTCTTTAACTGATTGTTTTACTTCCTCAATAATAGAAGCTATGATTTCACTGGCATGTTCGGGCGACTCTACATAAAACAAGGCGATATCCGCTCCGGCCTTAAATGCCCTGGCGGTAATCTCCCCGATATAAGGCTGGGCGATTTTCTGCCTGAATGCATACTCCCTGATTGCCTGCATTACTAACAACTCATCGACAATTATTATCCCTTTGAAGCCAAGTTCGTTACGAAGAAATTCGGTCTGTATCGGATACGAAAGAGAGGCCAAATCACTGCTTAAGCGCGGATAAATTGCATGGTCAATCATAACCCAAAAGTTGCTTCCATCTTTTATTAATTCCTGTAAGGGCTTTAAATCCTTATGCAGGAGCTCTTTCTTGGAGACATCTATTTCCGGAAGCCATACATGCGTATCATGAGGAATGCGTCCTAATCCGGGGAAATGTTTGACTACCGGAATAATCCCCTGGTTGGACATTCCTCTTATTGCAGCAGAAGCCAATTCGTAAACAATCTGGGGGTCTTGAGAATAAATACGCCGTTTCTTAATCAACGGCATATCGACATCATTGATATCTTCTGCAACATCAATAACAGGGGCGAAGTTCACATTATGCCCCTGGATTTTCATAATACGGCTTATATTTGCCCATTCTTCCTCAACTTGCTTAAGATAACTTTGCGGCCGGGAGGCTATTTGCCAGAATAATTCATCCTCCTGTATAAAACCTTCGTAAAATTCCCTCTCGCTTTCGACATCCGCCTGAAGATAATATTGCTCTAATGCTTTTTGTTTCTGTTTTGTAAAATCCGCTATGTCTTCTTTATAATTTGGCTCTTGAGAGAAAATATACGAACACGATGAATCGCGACAGGAACGATGAACAAAATAATAGAGTATTTTTATGTCATCAACCCAGCCGTTTTCATGTTTATGTTTCAGCTCCTCTAAAGCTAAGTTTAGAAAATTTGTGCTTGCTGTGTGGTCGGGGTGGTCGTCAAGGGGATGAGGAGCATATATTATACTGGGCCTGTATTCTTTAATTATATCTTTTATGTCAGAAACTAAATTCTCTTTCGTATATCCGTCCTTGGCCCTTTTGTAGCTATTTTTATATGGGGAGTTGCTTGTCCTGCTAGCCTCTGACTCATATTTAATCCGGTACCTTTC
>JAHJCI010000197.1 GCA_018813085.1 Candidatus Omnitrophota bacterium
AGTTATTGATCAATATATCTCCTCAGAAATTTACGAATCATTCATAAACGCAATAGAAGAAGCGGGAAGAGTCGGTATTTATCCGGAAGATAATTATATTAATAACCTAAAAAGTAAAACAGGCTTAACTAAACAGGAGGTGGAAAAATGTACAACATACACAACCTTACACTTACCAGGCTTCAAACCATCAAAGACGGCATCCTGGCTTTTGCGAAATATCCAGAATGGTGCTATGAATACAATTTTCTCCTGGAGGATAGCGGCAAAGTTAAGGGTAAAACCAGCTCTGGTTTCTGGGAAGAACTTAGCCCAGAAAGCACATCTTTTATTAAGGAGGGGATTCGTTCCATCCTTCTTAGCAGGGGTATTTAGTTTAATTAATAATCGGTTGCTGCGCCGCGGCGATGGTTTATCATCTTCGCCCCGTTGGAAACAAGCTATTTTAAGTTTCTGTTCTACCTTCCGTGGCTGGTGGGGAACAGTTACTGCTTTCCTGCGGGGCGTGGCTGGTGGGGATCGTCTTGAGGAAAACCTACGCGGCGCAGCAACCTTAAACCAGGCCGAATTTTTTGGCACTGAAAAGAAAGCGCTTTCAGAGAGCGATAAGGAATCTCTTCAGCAAGAACGCCTGCGCAGGATTATAGGCGATTATAAAGTCCTGGAAACAAGAGATGAGCTGCCGTATGATTATGTTAAATACGTTATTGATATAGGAAATTCTCCTCAAGCTAAAGAAAAGTTAGAAGAATATTTCAAGGCTAACATCGAGACAGGGGATGAATATTATATCCTTTACTTTAAAGGCTCTGCTATTGCCCTGATTAAGAAAGATTCTCAGGGCAAGATTCATATAAATAAGATTGTTGAGGATTTAGAGAACATTCCTCTTGATGCAATAGCCGAAAATACGGAAGAACTTAAGACGAGGCGCATCAAGACAATAGACCTGGTATTAGAGGATTACCTCTTCTTTGAAGAACGGGCAAAGATATCCGTCCCCGAGAGGATGACCTTGACTTATAAGGAATTAAGGCAGTATCAGTATGAATTTGCAAAAGAAGAGCAAGAGTACGAACGCAGGATAGAGATACTTAAACAGAGATTGCAATCCGAAAATAAAAATACCGAGAGCATCAGAGCCGAACTCAGGGCGCAGGAGAAAGGCTATGAGCAACTCTCCAAACGCAATGGCCTGGTGCTTGCAGGAGGCAAAGGCTTAAGCCTTTCGCTTATGGATGGCGTAGTTGACGTCCCGCCGGGATTCAATGTTACCACCACCGCTTATTTTAAATTTGTAAGAGATAATCCCAATGTTTATGAAAAAATCAGGCAGGAGCTTAGGATATTGGATACTATGGATGACCAGAGGCGGGATGTTGTCAGCAGGGAAATCCGCGAAGTGATGAAAGTATCTTTGATTCCGGAAGATATCAGCAGGGAAGTTTTGGTTATGTATCGGCATCTTAATATTATCCGCGTTCTTGCGGGTAAGAAAACCCCTACTGCGGTTGCGGTGAGAAGCTCAGGCATAAAGGAGGATATTAAGGTCGAATCATGGCTTCCTATCACTACCGGTTCTCAGGCAGGGCAGTCCGATACATACCTCAATGTTAAAGGCAGGGAAAACGTACTTGATAAATTAAGGGCTGACTGGGCTAGCCTTTTTACCGACAGGGCAGTAAGCTATAGAGACGACGCAATATTCTTAATATTTTCCAGCCTGATGGGTTTTGAAGGTAAGCAACCCAACGTCGTATATTATGAACTGTTAGGCAAGCTTCGGGAATATGCAGAGAAACTGCGCAGGCCTGAATTCAACTCTTATGCCGATATCTTAACTAGTTTCCGTAATCCAGGGTCAGTTAACTTAATGAACGCTATGGAGTTAATATTAGAACAGGAGAATGACCCTCAAATCCGGCATTGCCTGGAGATGATGAGACAGACTGCTGAGGAATTTGTGCATCCGGAACAGATTGGCATTGACGTGGTTATTATGCAGATGGCAAAGAGTTACCTATCGGGCGTACTTTTTACAGTCAATCCGGCTACGGCCATGGCCGGCGTTCCGCAGGCTTTATATAATTCCTGGTATAGGAGTGACAGGAGCCTTATCTATGAAGATAAGAGCGGCAATATTACCGGTAGCAAACCCATTGTGGTGAGTTTTGAGATCAGTTATGGTTACGGAGAGAATGTCGTGGGCGGGAAGGTAGACCCTGATAAATTCGTTATGGGTACCTACGACGGGTTTAATTGGTTTATTATAGAGAAGCATAAAGGCACAAAACTTATTCAGATGGTTGACGTTGAGGAATCCATCCAGCTATTGCAGCATAATTTAGCCGAGCAGACCATGCGCATTTTAGCCTCAATGGTGGGAGAGGCAATCAGCTATGATGAGGTTGGTAAGCGCATAAACGGCATTCTTGCTACCCGGCTTTACGGGACGCGTTACTTAAAAGAACTGGCTAATAATAAAGATGAGTCTGATAAAGACAAAAAGGCGCGCCTGCAGAAGATAGCCGAGGAGATTGCCGAGATGATAAAGTCAGGGCAATCAAAAGCAGAGGTAAAGGGGCTAATACAGGAAAGATTCTACGTTGTTACTCTTAGCGGAACGTTCGGCATAAATGAGTCTGTGCTGGATAGTTTAATCGAAGAAGTGTTTGATTCAGTTGATAAGGCACGGGCTGAATCCGAAGAAGGTAAATCCAAGCTTGGAGAATATTTTAGTTCAGCCGAAAGCGCCCAGGCATTTATTATGATGATAAAGGAGGTTTGGGAAAACAAAGAATTCGTTTTAACCCAGAGGCAGGCAGTTCTGGAAAAATTAAATCTTCAGGATAAAGAATTGAGAAATCTGAGCTACCTTATACGCTCGTTAATTGACGAAAGCTTTACCTGTAATTTTGAAACTACCGCCGCTCATCAGAATTCATTCTCTATCACCGACACTGAGGTTGTGCATATTGCCCGTTTGGCATGGAATATTACTACTTACTATCAAGACCAAAGAGATGTGGAGTTTGCTATTGAGATAGACCCTTCTGCCCCCGAAGGAAAGAGGTTATTTTTACATGCTTTGGATAAAGACGGCTTTATCCTGATGATGACAGATAAGGGCGAACTGATTAAGACGGAAAAGAACATCGATGAATTGAGAGAAGAAGGAAGAGTAGCTTTAAGGCTGTATAATGTCCAAGCGCGTCCTTATACCTCCGGGTATATTAAGGTAGATTTCGTTCGTGAAGGCACAGAGGTTGATGAGAATTTCATTGAAGCCCAGGGTTATAAGCCGATTGCCAACGGAACAAAGGGCGGAAACGCAACGCATGCTTACGTATTGGTATTTGATACAAATAAGACCATAGATTGGCACGCCGAACAGATAAGGCGCCTGAAGCGCGGAGAAGAATTCACCGACGAAGAAAGAAAGCAATTAATCCAATTAGGATTCAATCCCGATGATTATGTTGCGGGGTCTGATAAGCAACTGCCCGTTGCCCTTTATCTATTAGAAGCAGACCCTAGCCATGACCCGATAATGAGATTGGTAAACGCGGTTATTACCATCCGCGGCGGTGATACCTGCCACGCAGCGATATTCTGCAGGGAACAGGGGATTCCTGCGGTTACCGCCGTAGGTAAGGTTATCTTGGACGAAGAGTTATTAAAGACAGGACAGGGCTTAACCATTGATGCTAACAACGGCCGCCTGTATAAGCTTGAGGCAGATCCGGGGAAGAGAATCCCTATTAACTTTGTTAAATTCAGAATTAAGCCATATGGGATTCCAGGCGATGACGATAATTCTTACTTTCCTTCAATCGGACTTATTATAGCCGCGGTGAGCGCTGCCCAACAGAATACGCCCATTATGTTAGCAGTTGATTCAGCAGGCAATGCCTTAACGCGTGCAGAATTTAAAGGAGAGGAGTTGGGCGTTAATGTAATCGCCGGTTACGGTTATGACTTAATTCAGGACATAAAGGCAGGAAAACAATCCAGGCCACAGCGCATATACGTAGATGATCTCATAGAAAGAAGGGTTCCTGGTGCAGACAGATTCATAGCCGAGCTAAACGCAGAAATATATAAGCACTTCAAGAACAGCGCCCAACTGAAAGCTGATTTTCAGGTAATATTCGGCAGAGAATATAAAGCAGACGATTCAGTTAAACTTCTGGTTGTATTCGACATTCTTAATAACATAGAAAAAGAGGATTTTGATAGAGACGCTTTGAGTCTAAATCAGGGGCAATTATTGGCATTTATTGAGAGGATACCCAAAGACAGCGTAAACCTTTTGCAATATGCTTATGGTTTAATTCAAAGGCGCTTTAACTTTGATTTAAACATTATCGAAGCTTTAGAAACGCATCCTTGGGTTATTGAAGAAATAAGCGATAAGCTCAAAGAGAAAGGCTATTTTACATTTAAGGATTACGCGGCTTCAGAATTTTATTACTTCTATAATTTAATGGGCTTTACGATTGCAGTAGACCAGAAAGCCAAGAATAGGGCATATGATTTTGCCCAGGATAAAGTAAGGGGGCTAATCGGTTCTGAGATATTCTCCTGGCCGGGTGCAAATCCGCTTGTCGGGCTAAGAGGCTCTTCGCTGGAAATCGAGGGTGTAGACAGCGAATTCGAAGGAAATCAAAAGGTTCTAAGTTTTCTGTTGGAATCAG